>CAWUJF010000008.1:0-17245 GCA_963922405.1 uncultured Hyphomicrobiales bacterium
CGGTTGTTGGCCTGTGCTGATCCAAATTCCCGTCTTCTTTGCACTCTACAAGGTTCTGTTCGTAACCATCGAGATGCGCCAGGCTCCATTCATTGGTTGGATTAGAGACCTTGCCGCACCTGACCCGAGTTCGATCTGGAACCTCTTTGGCTTGTTACCTTGGGAACCGGGTTTGTACTTGCCGATTTTCCTCTTGCTTGGCTTCTGGCCATTGCTGATGGGTATCACAATGTTCCTGCAGATGCAGATGAACCCTGCACCACCAGACCCAACACAAGCCATGATTTTCAAATGGATGCCAGTGGTCTTCACATTCATGCTCGCAACATTCCCGGCTGGTCTTGTGATTTACTGGGCTTGGAACAACTTCCTGTCCATCATTCAGCAAGGGGTAATCATGAAACGTCATGGTACCAAGATCGAGCTTGTAGATAACCTGAAAGGCATGTTCAGCCGCAAGAGCAAAGAAGAAGGCTCCGGCTGATGGAATTGTCAGAACCTGAAAAGTTCAGCGAAGCCGCTCTCGAAAAAGGGCGGCTTTTGTTTGCCCGGGGGTGGGAGTTTCTGCTCGGCGTTCCCTCCATGAAATTCATGCCACCGGAAGGCCCTGTCGAAATTTCCTTTGCCGGCCGTTCCAATGTGGGCAAATCCTCTTTGATTAATGCCCTTGTCAATCAGAACGGCCTCGCCCGTACATCCAACACACCGGGCCGGACGCAGGAACTGAACTATTTCATTCCGAAAGGCAGCGGTGAAGTTCCGGATCATGCAATCGTCGACATGCCGGGTTACGGATACGCCAAAGCGCCAAAATCTCAGGTGGAAGCGTGGACTAAGCTTGTTTTTTCCTATCTTCGTGGCCGCTCCACTTTGATGAGAGTGTTTGTCCTGATCGATGCCAGACATGGGATCAAGAAGAATGATGAGGAAGTCTTTGATATGCTCGACAAGGCTGCAGTCTCCTATCAGATCGTTCTTACCAAAGCTGACAAGGTGAAAACTGGGGCTCTTGAAAACTTGAAGAATGCGACACTTACCAAGCTCGCAAAGCGTCCCGCGGCGTTTCCTGAAGTTATTATTACCTCTTCTGAAAAAAATATTGGAATTGCTGAGCTTCGTGCGGTAATTGCAGAGCTGTTTTAAGAATTCAAACGGTTTGCATGCAGCAAGCTTTAGTGCGCGTAAAAGGGGAAATTAGATGTCTGATGATGTGATCAAGGAAATTGGTGAGCATGAAGCCGAGATTCTTTCACATGCGCTTCCCTATATGCAGAACTATGCCGGGCGCATCGTCGTTATCAAATATGGTGGCCACGCCATGGGCGATGAAGCACTTGGTAAAGCCTTTTGCCAGGATGTGGCTCTGCTCAAACAATCTGGTGTTCACCCGGTTGTCGTTCACGGTGGAGGCCCGCAAATTGGTTCTATGCTGGAACGCATGGGCATTAAGTCGGAATTTCGGGATGGACTGAGAGTTACCGACAAGCAGACCATCGAAGTGGTTGAAATGGTACTTGCCGGATCAATCAACAAACAGATTGTAGCTTCTATCAACAACGAAGGTGCACGTGCTGTCGGTTTGTGCGGTAAAGACGGTAACATGGTCCTTGCCGAAAAGCTTCGCAGAACCTCAATCGATCCCAACTCCAATATTGAGCGGATCGTAGATCTTGGATTTGTGGGCGAACCGAAGGAAGTGGATTCTACCGTTCTTGATCTGGTTGTCGAAGCTGGCTTGATTCCTGTTGTTGCTCCCGTCTGTTTTGGAGCGGATGGAAAAACCTACAACGTAAACGCTGATACCTTTGCTGGTGCATTGGCTCAAGCGCTGGATGCAAAGCGTCTGTTGTTCCTGACGGATGTGGAAGGCGTCTTGGACAATGACAAGAAGCTCATCAAAGAACTATCCGTTGATGAAGCCAAAAAGCTGATTGCTGACGGTACCATCAATGGTGGCATGATACCTAAAGTGGAAACATGTATCGATGCGCTGGGCATGGGCAAGGAAGAGCTCAAGAATGGTGTTGTGGAAGGCGTCGTTATTGTGAATGGAAAGAAGTCTCACGCTGTCCTTTTAGAATTGTTTACCGAGCACGGTGCGGGTACTTTTATCAAGCGATAGTCATTACAACAAAACCAGCAGGATAATGCCTGCGGTTATCAAAACGCAGCCGGCAATTTCGAGCCGTGTGATCGTTTCCTTGAAGAAGAATACCGAAGAAGCGAATGTGAATAGCATCTCAATTTGTGCAACCACCTTCACCAGTGCTGCTTGCTGAAGCGCAAAGGCTGAAAACCAACCAAAGGATGCAGTGGAACCCACAAACCCCACAGCAAGAGCCGGTTTCCAGGCCTTGATGATTTTTCGAAACTCTTCCGGTTCCTTCAACGCAATCCAAATCAGCATGACAACGCTTTGAAGGGTGATTGCTACCACAAGTGTGGTGGCACCCTGTAAGAAGAACAGATCATGCTGAACGGCCAGAGCAGAGGCACGATATCCGACTGCAGCTAGGCCAAACAATGTACCTGAACCCAGTCCTATCAGGGCAGTGCTGCTGAGCACTGAAGTGAATATGGTCTTGAACGTAATTTCACTGCGCGCCACTGAAATCAGCATTACTCCAACTACACTGACTGCAATTGCGACAATGCCGCCAATCGATAGTAGCTCTCCAAAGAAAACAAGCGCAAAGACAGCTGTCTGCGCAGGCTCCGTTCTGGAATAAGCGGTCCCAACGGTAAAATTTCGGAACGAGAAAATATGCAGCAGCATAAAAGTCGCGATAATCTGAGCGATTGCTGCAACAAAGACCCAGAACCAGAAATGAGGCTCAATTGCCGGGATTTTATTTCCGGTATAGGCAAGGAATACCAGCCAGTAAAACAGGGCAAAAGGAATTCCAAATCCGAAACGCACGAAAGTTGCTCCGGTCGTGCCCATCACATTTTTAAGATGTTTTTGGAGTGTGGAACGGATGTTTTGGAGGAAAGCAGCCGTGATCGTGATAATTATCCAAAGGTCCATGGCTAACTCGTGCATCAGTACTCGCAAAAGGTCAAGAATTATGCAAAAGGAGACGCATGGAACTTTTCGAGAAAATAAATACCTGGGTTTTTGATTTAGATAACACCCTCTATCCCCGCCATTGTGATTTGTTCAGCCAGATTGACGTGTTGATGACCGGTTATGTGTCAGAGCTTACTGGTCTGGACAGGGTAAATGCCCGCAAGCTGCAGAAAGACCTCTACCGCGACTATGGAACGACATTGCGCGGTTTGATGGAAACAAGAAGCATTGATCCACATGATTTCCTGAGCATCGTGCACGACATAGATTACTCACCGCTTCCCAAAAATCCCGCCCTTGGTTCGATGATAGAAAACCTCCCCGGGCGCAAACTTATCTATACAAACGGTTCAGTTAAACACGCTACAGACACGCTCGAGGCGATGGATCTGGATCCTGATCTATTCGAAGGTATTTTCGACATTGTCGCTTCGGATTTTGAGCCCAAACCGCACAAAAGTCCGTTCAGCAAGTTTCTTTCAGAGTTTGAGATTAATGCCACTTCGGCTGCCATGTTTGAGGATCTGCCGCGCAATCTTGAACCGGCCAAGGCATACGGTATGACAACAGTTCTCATCACACCTCAAAGTTCCGGTGACTTTAAAGTAGAAGAGTGGGAGCACGTAGAATCCGGTGAACATTATATTGATCACACGACTGATGATCTTGATGCTTTTCTAGCGGATGTGTTGGAATTCGTGAATAAGTAAAGGACTTGCCGACGGCGATTAGTGTCTGCTGCTGGAAAGAATTTCACCTTCCCAAACCAATGCACCGCTTCCAGCCAGACTTTGGCCATCGAAACCGGAAAATGGAACAAACACACGTGTCTTTTCAGAAGAAGATTTCTTGCCGTCTGCGCGAACGCGTCTGACATCGCGGTTGTTAAACCGGGATTTTGCATCAGTGGCGATATAGCAATTGTCTTTTGTCATTGTCTTCTCCCTGCCTTCTAATAAGGTAAATCAGACTTGTTTATTTACGCTGAACTAAATCGCTACAAATTTAATTATGATGATATTTAAGGCGATTCTGTGCGCTTTATCACAGTACGTGATTTGACAATCACTTGGCAGGAAACAAGTTGTGACTCGCTTTTGAATAAGCTTGAAACTTTTCAAGACGTTAGCAATGCGCAGCACCTGTTTTAGGAATGCAATATTTTTTTGATAATGTGGAAAAAAACACCGAAACAGGTCGATTTTCCATCACAAATTATAATGATCCTTAATAATCTGCCATCCTTCTGCCGCAGTATCGACTGTGTGGAACAGATCTGGATCATCAGGGGAGATGGTCCCCTGGTTGGCCAACTCGTCCAAATCGATGACCTTTCCCCAAAAGTCTTTCCCGAACAGGAGAAACGGAACCGGTGACATCCGCTCGGTCTGTATGAGCGTCAGGGTCTCAAACATCTCGTCCATCGTACCAAAGCCTCCGGGAAAAACAGCAATTGCTTTAGCACGCATCAAGAAGTGCATTTTCCGGATAGCAAAATAGTGGAAGTTAAAACACAGCTCAGGTGTTACGTACTTGTTTGGGGCCTGTTCATGAGGCAAAACAATGTTAAGGCCGATCGAAGGTGCACCCACATCATTTGCACCGCGGTTTCCAGCTTCCATCACGCCCGGACCGCCGCCGGTGGTTATGACCATCTCTGAATAATTTGTCGTAGCTGAATAGGTGGAAGCAAGCCGGGCAAACTCTCTGGCTTCATCATAGTATTTTGAACTCGCCTCCAGATTTTTTCTCTGGATATCATTCTTTGCAGCCCAGGCATCGCCGCCCGGTTCTGGAATACGTGCTCCGCCAAACAGAATTACGGTAGACTCAATGCCGGCGGATGTAAGTTCCATCTCGGTTTTAAGTAATTCCAGTTGAAGGCGAACAGGCCGCAATTCTTCGGAAGTCAGGAATTCATTATCATCAAACGCAAGCCGGTAAGCTGGTGAGCGGGTTTGAGGCGTATCAGGAACATGATGAGATTTTTCCAGATCATACCTCGACCGCACGAGGGACTTGTACCGGATACGGTCCTTATTTGCCATGATAATCCTATCTTCTTCTGATGATTCGGTTGACCTTTTGTAACCCATGCCATAAGCCAATCGCAAATTATCCAGTCCAAGAATTGCCGGAGAAAATGCATGTCCCTGGAAGCAACAATTGAAAAAGCCTTCGATAACCGCGATGAAATAAGCCTTACAACTCAGGGAGAAGTAAGAGACGCTGTATCTGAAGCTCTGAACCTGCTCGACAATGGCGAACAACGCGTTGCTGAGCGTGCAGCCGATGGCACGTGGATTGTCAATCAGTGGTTGAAAAAAGCCGTACTGCTTTCTTTCCGTTTGAACGACATGGCCCCAATCCCGGGTGGGCCTGGCCAGTCAGGCTGGTGGGATAAAGTTCCGTCCAAGTTCGATGGATGGGGCGAAAACCAATGGCGTTCAGCCGGCTTCCGCGCAGTGCCAAATTGTGTTGTGAGGCATTCAGCCCATATCGGCAAGAATGTTGTTCTCATGCCGTCATTCGTAAACCTCGGTGCCTATGTTGATGAAGGAACCATGGTTGATACATGGGCAACGGTTGGTTCATGTGCTCAAATCGGCAAAAACGTTCATTTGTCCGGTGGTGTTGGTATCGGTGGTGTCCTTGAACCGCTCCAGGCGGGACCCACAATCATTGAAGACAATTGCTTCATCGGTGCGCGTTCCGAAGTGGTGGAAGGCTGCATTGTACGCGAAGGCTCTGTCCTGGGAATGGGCGTTTTTATCGGCCAGTCGACCAAGATCGTGAACCGTGACACTGGAGAAATCTTCTACGGTGAAGTGCCGCCATATTCAGTTGTTGTGGCAGGAACCATGCCCGGCAAGCCGTTGCCAAATGGCGATGCGGGTCCAAACCTTTATTGCGCTGTTATCGTGAAAACAGTGGATGAACGCACAAGATCCAAAACCGGGATCAACGAATTGCTGCGGGACTAAGCCACTTCCCAGTGTATTGGAAACATGGGGTCAAAGACAGTCACCGGTCCATCACCAGTTTCTATCTTTTCCGGAAAACTTATCGGGCCATCACGTTTCGTCAATGTGATGGTCTTTTCATTTACTGGAAGATTGTAAAAAGCCGGGCCATTCGTTGACGCGAACGCTTCCAGCTTATCAAGCGCATTTTCCTCTTCAAACACATGCGCCAGACAGCTCATTGTATTGATCGATGTGAAAATGCCGGCACAACCACAAGCCTGCTCTTTGAGCGGGTCGGTATGTGGTGCAGAATCTGTTCCCAAAAAGAACGTTGGATCACCCGAAGTAGCAGCTTCTCGGAGTGCCAGTCGATGCTCTTCACGCTTGGCAACCGGTAGACAATAGTAGTGCGGCCGGATACCTCCAGCGAGAATGGCATTTCGATTGATAATCAGATGATGCGTCGTGATGGTAGCACCAAGATTGTCTCCGCCACTGCGGGCATAGTCCACACCCTGTTTTGTGGTCACATGCTCCATAACCACTCTCAGCCCTGGAATGCGATTGCGCAACGGGTCAAGAACCGTTTCGATGAAAACTGCTTCCCTGTCAAAGATGTCGATGTCGGCTGACGTTACCTCTCCATGAACACAAAGAGGCATCCCGATCTCTGCCATTTTCTCCAGCACTGGCACAACCTTGTCGAAGTCCTTCACACCACTATCAGAGTTAGTAGTGGCCCCGGCCGGATAGAGCTTCAAAGCCTTCACAATACCGGACTGAAAGCTCTTCTCCACATCATCAGGATCAGTGTTTTCTGTGAGGTAGAGCGTCATCAATGGCGTAAAATCAGCACCTTCGGGTAGTGCCTCCAAAATCCGCTCATAATAAGCTTTGGCATTCTCAAAAGTAACCACCGGCGGCACCAGGTTTGGCATGATAATCGCACGGGCAAAATGTTCTGCGGAATGCTTGGCAACTGCTTTCAACATGTCTCCATCCCGCAGATGGAGATGCCAGTCATCGGGTCTTTGAATAGTGAGTGTCGTAGTCATTCATTTTACTTCGCTCATACGCAGGTTCAGGTCAATTGAGTTTGGCAAGGAAAGCTGCTGCACTCCCCAGATATTCCTGTTTTTTTACATCGTCCATTTTATCCCAGGTCCTGTAAACCTGACCCAGTCGCGGATTTTTGTTGAGCTTTGGTCTATTCCTTTCCAGGAAGTCCCAATAAAGCGCATTGAACGGACATGCGTTTTCTCCCGTTTTAAGCTTCACATCATAGCGACAGGATTTACAGTAATCCGACATCTTGTTGATGTAGTTTCCGCTGGCCGCATAGGGTTTGGAACCCAGAAGTCCGCCATCACCAAACTGGCTCATGCCCAGTGTGTTTGGCAATTCCACCCACTCATAGGCATCGGCGTATACAGCAAGATACCATTCATGGACTTCATGGGGATCGGCACCAATGAGCATGGCGAAATTTCCGGTCACCATGAGACGCTGAATGTGATGCGCATAAGCCTCATCAATCGTTTGCCCGATGGCTTCTTTCAGACATTGCAGATCTGTATCCCCGGTCCAGTAAAATAATGGCAAAGAGCGGTTGCATTCGAAAAAGTTCAAATCTCGATATTCAGGCATTTTGAGCCAGTAAATGCCGCGAACATATTCCCGCCAGCCAATAATTTGCCGGATGAAACCCTCAGCAGCATTCAAGGGAACTGTACCTTTCCGGTACTCAGTTTCTATCCGCTGACAAACCTTCAGCGGGTCTAGAAGCCCGCAATTTATGTAAGCCGACAGAACAGAGTGATAAAGGAACTTCTCCCCGGTCAGCATGGCATCCTGATAATCACCAAAAAGAGGCAGGGCGGATTGGACAAAATGTTCAAGAGCTGAATTTGCCTGCTCGTCTGTTACCGCAAACCAGAATTCATCAAGCTTGCCAATATGATCTGGGAAGCGGTCGATAACCAGTTGAGCGACTTCCGCTGTGATCTGATCAGGTTCAAATTTAAGGGGGGCAGGGATGAAAAGATCGTTTTTAGCAGGTTTACGATTTTCGCTGTCAAAATTCCATTTGCCGCCTTCCGGTTCATCGCCATCCATCAACAATCCGGTCTTGCGGCGCATATCCCGATAAAAATACTCCATCCGCAATTGCTTGCGGTCTTTCGCCCAAGTCTGAAACTCTGAATGTGAGGCGATGAAGCGATGGTCTGGAAGGATCTCCACAGGGATTGAGAGTTCTGCCTCCCAGGTCTTGATATCTTCTCTCAGGCGCCATTCCCCAGGCTCAGTTATCAGAAGTCTTTCTGAACCGTGAGTTGCCGCCGCCCGTTTCACTTCATCACCTAAAGAGCCGGTATTTTGTGGGTCGTCGATTTTCACATAATCCACACTCCAGCCATCTTCCTTGAGTTTGGCAGCAAAGTGGCGCATGGCAGAAAACAGAAAGGCAATTTTCTTTTTGTGGTGCTTCACATAGGTGGCTTCTTCCATGACCTCACAGATCAAAACCACATCATTTGTCTTGTCACCCTTGGCAAGCGAAGTGATGTCATCGCTAAGCTGATCACCAAGTATCAGGATTAAATTTATCATGGGTTATTCTGTCAATGTGATGGAAACTTCACCGAGACCGTCAATCCGGTAAGTAACCTGATCTCCCACGCTGGAAAACTGTGTCTTCATGGCGCTTCCTGTCATAATGACATCACCGGCTTTCAGAACCTGACCACGCTCCGCCAAATGATTAGCAACGAACACCACGCTGTTAAGTGGATTGCCCAGCGCTGCACCGGTATTGCCGCGATCATTAACGGTTCCGTTGACAATCACCTCTCCAGAGAGGTTTCCAATCTCCAGATCCCGCCAGTCTTCAACACGGTCGCCTAAAACGATCCCGTTACACCAGCAACGGTCTGTCAAAATAGAGGCAGCATCAAGATGGGCGTAATCCGCGTCCCGGTCATCAATGAGCTCGAAAGCGGGCATGGCTGCCGCAATATGCTGAGCAACTGTATACTGATCAAAAGGTGCATCACCAGGATTGAAATCCGTGCCGATCTCAAATGCCACTTCGAATTCCACTCCAAACCGGATGAAATCAGATGCCTTCACCGTCTGATTATTGGAATAAATGAACTCCTTGAACACCGCGCCATAAGCAGGCTCGCTCACGCCACACATCTCCTGTATCGCAGGGGAAGTCAGTGCCACCTTGTGACCACCAAATTCAGTGAAGCGATCCTCCTGCCGCATCAGCTCATAAACCGCTGATTGGATTTCATAGGCGACAGCCATGTTATCCGGCTTGTCATCACCAGTGAGTTGGGTGAAGATTTCCCGGTTCCGCCAGCCATTGAAACGTTCTCTGGCAATACGATGTATGTTTTGTTGATCCATTGTCGAAAGGTGCTCTTATGGTCGAAATGCAAAGCTTACCAGACAGTTATAGGGCAGTTGTGGTCGGAAGCACAGGAGGCATTGGGGCTGCATTTGTTGATTCATTGATGGCGGACAAAAAATGCTCCGAGATCATTGGGTTTTCCCGGTCTTCCAATCCCGCGATAAACTTTGATGACGAAGGTTCGATCTCAGGCGCAGCTCAGAGCATTGACGGTGAAATTCATCTACTGGTGGATGCAACCGGTTTTCTTTCCGATGAGATCATCAAGCCCGAGAAGACACTACGGACTATTGATCCTGCGGCCATGGGCAGGTTGTTTGAAATCAACACTATCGGGCCTGCCCTTCTGATGAAGCATTTCATGCCATTGTTTCCCAAATCTGAAAGAGGCATTTTCGCCACTTTGTCTGCTCGCGTTGGCAGCATAGGTGACAATCAGCTCGGAGGCTGGTATTCATATCGCGCATCCAAGGCAGCACTCAATATGCTGGTAAAGTGTGCAAGTGTGGAACTGGCGCGTAAAAATCCTGATCTTATCGTTACTGCGCTTCATCCTGGAACTGTAGAAACCAGTTTGTCAGATCCCTTTGCTGGGAAACGGGAAAGACTCAAACCTCAAACTTCAGCACAAATGCTGCTGGAAGTCCTTGACCACTTACAACCTGAAGATACGGGAAGTTTCTGGGATCACCGAGGTGAAAGGATTGAATGGTAAATATGAATACTGAAGACAAAGTGCGTAACTCCTTTTTCGAACAAGCGAGCATTTGCAACGATCTGGGTTCATCTTTCATGTTTTCATTGTTGGAAGGTCTCGGCCGTGACCTGACATATGATACTCAGTCAGGTCGCAAGGTTTTAAACTGGCAGGGTGATCCACATCCGAAGGTTGATGCGCTCGCATTGCGTCTTGTGGGCGCAATTCATGCAATCGTGCGTCGCGGGTCATTTCCGGAATTGGAAAAATACTATGACGCGCCAGAAAAGACACCCGATGAGAATTTTATCCCGTTCGTTCTCAAGGCTTTAAAACAACATGACGAAGAAATCTTTGGCTGGCTGAAATTTGCCCCACAAACAAACGAAGTCGCCCGTTCAGCCATAATCTTTTCGGGATTGCTGGAAATTGCTGACAAATATCAAATGCCGATAAGCTTATTTGAATTGGGCTCCAGCGGTGGTTTGAACCTTCAAATGGCGCAGTTTGGTTTCACTTTTGCCGGACAATCCTATGGCAAAACAGATTCTATTCTTCAACTTCAACCGGATTGGGAAGGTGGCTTGCCACCCAATACGAATGTGGATGTGGTGCATCGTCAGGGCTGTGATCTAAATCCGTTATCAGTGTTGGATGAAAGACATTGTGAAAAACTGGTCGCCTTCCTGTGGCCTGATCAGCCAATGAGAATTGACCGTGTTAGAGCAGCCATTGAGATTGCAAAACAAGCGCCACCCAAACTGGATAAATCTGATGCTGCTGATTGGGTGGAGAATGTTTTTGTGGAAGCGGAAACCACCGGTACTGTGAAAGTTCTCTTTCATACGATTGCCTGGAACTACTTTGACCCGTCTTCAAAGAAGAGAATCGAGACAGCTGTTTCGGACGCAGGTTCGAAAGCCAGTGAGGAAAATCCATTAGCCTGGCTCACATTCGAATTTGAGGAGGATTTGCAGCCTCGATTGAGGCTTAGAACCTGGCCTGATGGGAATGATCTAATACTGGCTCAGGCCGATCCGCATGTATACAAAATCGTTTGGGAAAATTAAATAAACGTTTGTTCATTTAATTCTTGAAACCCTAACTCAGTTGTGCAACTTTGCCGGAATGGCAAGAACGACCGGATCCATAGGCACAGAAACAGCAAAACGCGTCCTGGATGTTTCGCAAAAACTATTTGCGGCACATGGCTATGCTGCTGTTTCCATGCGCCAGATTGCGGGTGAATGCGGTTTGCAGGCAGGCGCGCTTTATAACCATTTCCCCACGAAACAGGCGATCCTCAGAGACCTGATGGTTTCCCACCTGGAAAAGTTGTTATCAGCTTTTGATGCTGAGTTATTTGAACACAGTTCGGCGTATGAGGCTTTGGAGCACTTTGTCCGTTTTCACATCAGATATCACGTTAACAAGCCCGATGAGATATTCATTGCCTATATGGAACTGAGGAACCTGGAACCTGATCCACATGCTGAGGTGATGGAATTACGGGATAAATATGAGAGCATTCTGCGGTCAATTCTGAAGCAGGGGAAAGCCTCCTCAGAATTCGATCTCGACGACGTATCTGTTACCGCAATGGCGATGATATCCATGATGAGCGGTGTAAATACCTGGTATCGTGATGGCGGTCGGCTCAATGTGGGCGAAGTTGAAGAGATTTACGTAAAAATGATTTTGGCCGCGGTTGGATTTAACCCGGCTGAGCAGAAAAAACCCAAACTGGAGGTTATTGCATAATGTTCTATGCATCCATGAATTTTGGTCTTGGTGACGAAATTGAAGCATTGCGGGAAGCAACCCATAAATTTGCTCAGGAACGGATCAAGCCGCTCGCGGCGGAAATAGACAAGACAAACGAGTTTCCTGCCCACCTCTGGAAAGAGTTCGGAGAAATGGGCCTCCTGGGAGTAACCGTGGATGAGGAATACGGTGGCGCCAATATGGGCTATCTGGCTCATTCCGTGGCGCTCGAAGAGATTGCGCGTGCATCTGCTTCCGTTTCTCTTTCCTACGGCGCGCATTCCAACCTCTGCGTAAATCAGATCAAACTCAACGGAAACGCCGAGCAAAAACGTCAATATCTGCCGAAGCTGGTATCTGGGGAGCATGTGGGAGCCCTGGCAATGTCAGAGCCAAGTGCCGGGTCAGATGTGGTTTCCATGAAATTGCGTGCTGAAAAGAAAAACGATCGCTTTGTTCTGAACGGGTCGAAATACTGGATCACCAACGGTCCGGACGCCGATACTCTGGTGGTTTATGCGAAGACAGATATGGATGCCGGCTCTCGTGGCATAACTGCGTTCCTGATTGAGAAAACAATGAAGGGTTTTTCCACTTCAACCCACTTCGACAAATTGGGTATGCGCGGTTCGAACACCGGCGAGTTGATATTCGAAGATGTGGAAGTTCCCTACGAGAATATTCTTGGTGAGGAAGGAAAGGGCGTGAACGTTCTCATGTCTGGACTGGATTATGAGCGGGTAGTTCTTTCAGCTTTGGGTGTTGGTGTCATGCATGCCTGCCTTGATGAAGTTATGCCATACATGCATGAGCGGAAGCAGTTCGGCGAGCCGATCGGTAATTTCCAGCTCATGCAGGCCAAGATCGCTGACATGTATACAGCAATGAACTCTTCACGCGCTTATTTGTACGCTGTTGCAGCTGCTTGTGATCGTGGTGAAGTTACGAGACAGGACGCAGCCGCAATCGTCCTCTATGCATCTGAGCAGGCCATGCAGCAAGCCGTTCAGGCCGTGCAGGCAATGGGTGGTGCCGGTTACTTGAATGACTCCGCTGTCTCCAGAATTTTCCGTGACGCAAAGCTGATGGAAATCGGTGCCGGCACTTCTGAAATCCGCCGAATGCTTTGTGGCCGCGAACTCATGAAAGAGACCGCCTGATCAATGCTGGATCCGTCCCAAACCTACGAGGAAATGAGACAGTCCTTCCGCTGGGAGTTCCCGGCGCAATACAATATGGGTTGGGATGTTTGCGATAAATGGGCAGATGAGGATCCAGAACGGATTGCGATAATTGATCTCACCGGAGACCAACGAAAGAACGTCACATTTGGCGAGTTGAAAATACTCTCAAACCGCATGGCAAATTTTCTTGTTTCCAGAGGTATTCAACCAGGAGACAGGGTAGGGGTTTTCAGAACGCAATCTGTGTGGACAGCTGCCGCTCATATTGCAGTGTGGAAGATGGGTGCAATCTCCATTCCGCTTTTCACCTTGTTCGGTGAGGAAGCACTGGAAACAAGGCTGATCAATTCAGGCGCCAAGGCAATTGTAACCGATGAAATTCATGCTGAAAAATATGCTGACCTGTTCGCGCATATGCCGGACCTGGAACATGTCATCGTGCCGGAAATTGACCCGGTAATGCTTCAGGACGCACATTTTGAGCTTGCATCCACAACACCGGAGACACCAGGGCTGATCATCTACACCTCCGGTACCACAGGTTCGCCAAAAGGAGCACTGCATGCCCATCGGGTCTTGCGCGGTCATATCCCCGGAATTTCAATGTTGCAGGATTTGCCACCACACAAAGGCGATGTGTTTTGGACGCCGGCAGATTGGGCTTGGATCGGTGGCTTGATGAATGTTCTGATGGCTGGCCTTTATTTTGGGCTTCCGGTTGTTGCAGCAAGAATGGCAAAGTTCAACGCCAGTGAATGTCAGCATATCGTTGATGCCGCGAAGGTCAGAAACGTGTTTTTCCCCCCTACAGCGCTACGCATGTTGAAAGCTGAAGGCGCTGAACTTTCAGGCTTGCGTTCTGTGTTTTGTGGCGGTGAACCTCTGGGCCCGGAAATACTCAGCTGGGGCAAGGAAGCGCTGGGTCTGACGATCAATGAGGGTTATGGCCAGACAGAATGCAATCTGGTGCTGGCCAATTGTTCGGCACTCTTCGAACCAGGTATTGGCTGCGCAGGAAAACCTTCTCCTGGACATGATGTTCAAGTGATTGATGAACACGGAAATCCAACGCAGGAAGAGGGTGATATTGCGATAAAGCACGGCACAGCCGTAATGATGCTCGAATATTGGCAAAATCCGGAGGCAACGCGCGAAAAGTTCCGTGAGGCAGCCGACGGGTCGCGATGGTTACTCACCGGTGATCGCGGAATTCGCGAAGGAGAATTCATCAGGTTCATCGGGCGCGATGATGATGTGATCACTTCTGCTGGATATCGCATCGGACCGGGAGAAATCGAAGATTGTTTGCTGAAGCACGATGCAATCGCTTCCGTTGGTGTTGTCGGTAAACCGGATCCACAAAGGACAGAACTCGTCAAAGCTTATGTATTGCTAAAAGAAGGCAATTCAGGTGACGAAACGCTAGCTCATGAACTTAAGGAGTTTGTGAAAACCCGACTGGCGGCACACGAATATCCACGCGAAATCGAATTTGTTGAAACTTTACCCATGACTGTCACAGGCAAGATCATCCGCAAGGAATTAAAGGCACGTGCAGTGATGGAGGCGGAGACCCAATGACCAAAATTCAATCGAACATTTCACCCACTTCCGCTCAGTTTCAGACGAACCAGGAAGCCGGATTGGCTCAATTGGCCGCTGTTAAAGAAGCCGTGGATTTTGCCAAAGCAGGAGGTGGTGAAAAGTCCCGGGAGCGGCATGTTTCCCGTGGTAAAATGCTACCGCGTGATCGTGTTTCAAACCTGCTTGATCCAGGCTCTCCATTCCTGGAGATAGGAGCAACCGCATCTCACGGCATGTTTGAAAATGCTTCACCCTGCGCGAGCCTGATTACCGGGATTGGACGTATTGCCGGACGTGAATGCATGGTCATCTGTAATGATGCCACTGTGAAGGGTGGTACTTACTACCCCATGTCGGTCAAAAAGCATTTGCGTGCCCTGGAGATCGCCGAGCTCAATCACCTGACTTGTGTGACACTGGTGGATAGTGGCGGTGCCAATCTACCCAATCAGGCAGAGGGGTTTGCGGACCGTGAACACTTTGGCCGCATATTCTATTATCAGGCTAATCTTTCAGCCAAAAACATTCCGCAGATTTCAGCAGTGATGGGATCTTGTACCGCTGGTGGAGCTTATGTGCCTGCCATGTCGGATGTTTCGATCATCGTGAAAGAGCAGGGCACAATCTTCCTTGCAGGTCCTCCCTTGGTTAAAGCTGCCACTGGTGAAGTGGTCTCCGCTGAAGAACTTGGTGGCGGGGCCATGCACACTTCCGTTTCGGGTGTTGCTGATTATCTGGCCGATGATGACGCCCATGCACTCGCTCTGGCACGCCAGGCAGTTGCCAACCTGAACCGGGTGAAACCTGATCAGCTAGATATGCGTACGGCTGAGGAACCAGCCTATGATCCTGATGAAATTCTGGGCGTCATTCCATCTGATTTGAGAACCCCATATGATGTGCGCGAAATCATTGCCCGGATTGTAGACGGTTCGCGATTTGATGAATTCAAGGCGCGCTATGGCACAACCATCGTCTGCGGGTTTGCGCACGTACTTGGCATGCCGATCGGAATTATTGCCAATAATGGTGTGCTGTTCTCCGAAAGTTCATTGAAAGCAGCTCACTTCGTGGAGCTCTGCTCCAAACGGAAGATTCCTTTGGTCTTCCTGCAGAATATCACTGGCTTCATGGTGGGTCAGAAATACGAGGCAGGCGGCATTGCCAAGGATGGCGCAAAACTGGTGACAGCGGTTGCCACCACCAAGGTTCCGAAAATCACCATGCTGATCGGTGGCTCATTTGGTGCCGGAAACTACGGCATGGCAGGTAGAGCATATTCGCCGCGCTTCTTATGGACTTGGCCCAATTCGCGCATCTCGGTTATGGGTGGTGAACAGGCCGCAGGAGTTTTGGCTACCGTAAAACGTGCCGGCATCGAACGGGCTGGCGGCACGTGGTCGCAGGAAGAGGAAGCAGCATTCAAACAGCCAACACTCGACATGTTTGAAGAGCAATCCCATCCGCTTTATGCATCTGCCCGCCTTTGGGATGATGGGGTTATTGATCCGCGAAAAACGCGTCAGGTCTTGGCCTTGAGCCTGTCTGCTACTCTCAATGCGGAAATTGAAGACACCAACTTTGGCATATTCAGGATGTAAAACATGTTTGGACCAGATCTATTCATAATCTTGTTAGCGTGGATAATTGGTGGCGGCAGCCCGGGACCTGCAACACTTGCGATTTCTGCAACAGCAATGACACACGGTCGAAAGGCAGGGGTTGTGATTGCTGCTGGTGTAGTCGCCGGATCAGCCTGCTGGGGTGTTGCTGCAGGACTGGGCATCAGTTCTCTGATGGTTGCTAATGTCTGGCTGTTTGAGTTGGTGAGGTATCTTGGTGCCGCCTATCTGCTTTACCTCGCCGTAAAGTCCCTCAAGAGTGCAATCAGCCCATCTGACTCACAGCAGATGAAAGCAAGCAGCAATAAGCTGTTCTTCAAAGGATTACTGCTTCATCTGACAAACCCGAAAGCTATTCTAGGATGGGGTTCGGTTTATGCGATTGCTCTACCAGCAGATGCGGGATTGTGGGCGGTTGTGAATTTGTATCTGATCCTGATAACGGCCTCCACGATTGTATTTATCGGTTATGGTTTTCTCTTTTCGGCACCGGTTGTGTCAAACACCTATCGTCGTTTGAAACGTTGGTTTGAATTGGCCTTTGGCATTCTTTTTGGTGCCGCAAGCATGCGTCTCCTTACCTCGCGAGTGGAGGTTTGAGATGGACTGCCAACGCTTCATCTGGAGGTGCCATGAATAAGGATCGGATTTCAAACACGCCTGGTGGTAATCTTATGCTGTTCGGTGGCCTTGTCTTTGCCTTCGCATTGATAGCGTATCAGGCATTCAGATATGAGCTTGGTGATCTGGGTCATCTGCTGTTTCTGGCTGTCATGATGTTTGGCGCTGCCCAATTTGGCAAAGGCATATGGCAATGGAAATATGCCGATCGCAAAGCTTTTCAGGCCGCTTTGAACGATGAAAACCTGTATGTGGATTTGCCGCTCGAAAACCGCGGCATTGGCGTCTTGCATAGTGTTGAAGACGCGATGATTGAAGA
>CAWUJF010000009.1:0-16917 GCA_963922405.1 uncultured Hyphomicrobiales bacterium
GGTGTTACTAACGCTGGTCTTACTGATCTTGTTTTCCATTCTGTTGCCCGACACGTTCCCCACAATGCTGAATTTGAGGGCGATCATTTCGGACAAAGCCATCATTGCAATCCTCAGTCTTGCAGCAATGATCCCCATGGCAGCAGGGCGCATCGATCTTACGGTCGGATACGGCATCGTTCTCTGGCATATCCTGGCTATTTCCCTGCAGACTTTATATGGATTCCCGTGGCCAGTTGCGATCCTTACGGTTTTGATGCTCGGAGCAATAGTGGGCTTTTTCAATGGCCTGCTTGTGGAAATTGCCAAAATTGACTCGTTCATTGCTACGCTTGGTACAGGCACTGTGCTTTATGCGTTGGCCCTTGCTCACACAGGCGGACGCCAAATGGTTGGTGTGCTGCCAGAGGGGTTTTATGCGGTTAATGGTACATTCGTTTTTGGCCTGCCTATAACTGGGTTCTATGTGCTCGCTATTGTCATCACCATGTGGCTGGTGCTCGAATACACGCCCATTGGTCGTTACCTGTACGCAATCGGTGCCAATCAGCGAGCAGCAGAACTGAACGGCATTCCGACACGTAAATATGTCATAGGCGCCTTCGTCACTTCTGGATTGATGACGGCACTTGCAGGTGTATTGCTTGCATCGAAATTACGGATTGGTCAGGCAAGTGTGGGCCTTGAATTCTTATTACCCGCCTTGGTGGGGGCATTTCTCGGTTCCACGACAATCAAGCCTGGCCGGGTAAATGTTTGGGGCACCGTGGTCGGTGTCGCAATTCTCGCCATCGGGATTTCCGGTATTCAGCAATTTGGAGGGTCATTCTGGGTTGAGCCAATGTTCAATGGAGTCACACTTCTGGTGGCCATTGGCATTGCTGGATACGCACAACGCCGTAAAGGAGCGGCAAAGAAATAAACTAATCAGCTTTAATGGAGGAAAGATCATGCTGAAACGAACATTTCTGAAGACACTATTGGCAGGTTCCATGTTGGCTGGATTTGGCCTGACACCAATGGTCGCTGTAGGACAGTCAAACTTTGACGGTCCCTCATCCGGACCAAAAGCAGCCGAGGGTAAAACCATAGTGGTTTTGGCTGGTGATTTGAAAAACGGGGGCATTCTGGGCGTTACAAATGGCGTTGAAGAAGCTGCTGCGAAAATTGGTTGGACGGTGAGAGTGCTCGACGGCGCTGGATCTGTCCAAGGACGTACCGCAGCATTCGGTCAGGCCATGGCCCTTCAACCAGACGGATTGATTATCAATGGGTTTGATGCTGTTGAGCAGCAAGCAGCACTTGATCAGGTGGTGGAAGCTAAAATTCCGATGGTAGCCTGGCACTCTGGGCCCAAAATTGGTTGTGATGCACCAGGAGGCATTTTCGCCAACGTTTCAACGGATGCAATGACAGTTTCCGAAGAAGCCGCCAAGTGGGCACAAACAGATGCAGGTGGTAAGCCTGGCGTGGTAATCTTCACTGATTCCACCTATCAGATCGCCATCGATAAAGCCGATCGCATCAAGGAAACAATAGAAGCAGCGGGTGGAAAGGTCTTGGAATATGTGGATACTCCGATTGCGGACACTTCCAATCGCATGGGACCACTCACAACAAGCCTTCTGCAGAAATATGGAGATCAATGGACCCACGCCCTGGCAATAAATGACATCTACTTTGATTTCATGGGGCCGGCACTTGCTGCTGCAGGCATTAAAGGTGATGGATCACCAAAAGCCGTTGCGGCTGGAGATGGGTCCGAGTCTGCCTTTCAGCGGATACGGACAGGTCAATATCAGTCAATCACAGTTGCAGAACCTTTGAACCTGCAGGGTTGGCAATTGGTTGATGAGCTAAACAGGGCTATTCAGGGAGAAGCCTGTTCTGGATATATTACAGCGCCAGCCGTAGTAGACATTGATGGCGCCAAAGGCATGGGTGATAGCAATCAGTTCGATCCAGACAATGGCTACCGCGAGGCGTATTCCAAAATCTGGGGTAAATAAGAGCCAGAATTCATCTTGATGGTTTTGCCTACGGATCTGGGGAAGAAGTTAGTCTCCCCAGGTCTGAACAAATCAGAAGTCCGGTTTAACAATTGAGACAAGAGCTGTTTTGATAGAATGCAGTTTCGGCTTATGGGCGAATCTGCTTTGACGCATCAAATCGTGAATTAGGCATAAAAAACAATAATTTAATAGCAATTATTCTCTTTGCTATTGACAAACGTTACCGGTAACGTTTCTAATGATTGCGGTTGGTTAATTTATTTCAGCGGCGCCTTTGTTTTCTGAAACGCACGGTCGTGAACAGACGGATCGCTACAATATCATTTTCGTTTGGAGGCGAAATGAACACTCAAGACAACGATACTGATAACGCTGCACAACCAGTTGTTGTCATGCGCGGTATTACCAAACGCTTTGGTGGTGTTGTTGCTTTGGATAAGGTGGATTTGACCGCATATGCAGGCGAAGTGTTGGCAATTGTCGGTGACAATGGCGCTGGAAAATCGACACTTATCAAAGTCCTGACCGGTGTTTATCAGCCGACGCAGGGTGAGATTGAACTTGATGGTAATTCGTTTTCGATGAGCAGCCATTCAGATGCAATCGCTGCAGGAATTGATGCCGTTTATCAGAATTTGGCAATTGCCGATCATCTAACTCCTGCTGAAAATCTGTTCCTGGGTTCTGAACTGACATCCAGCCTTTTTGGTATGAAGGTTCTGAACAACAGGCGCATGAAAGCCGAAGCTGCCCGGGTTTTGAAAGACCGCCTGGGTGTCCAGTTAAAAAGTATGGATGTACCGACCGAAAGCCTTTCCGGTGGGCAGCGCCAGGCTGTAGCCATTGCCAGGGCAGTAAGGCACGAGAATTTGCGAGTTCTGGTGATGGATGAACCAACAGCTGCGTTGGGTCCTCAGGAGACCGCTCGCACATTGCAGCTTATCAAGACACTCCGCGACCAGGGCCTGACTGTGATTGTAATTTCCCATTCGCTCGATGATGTTTTCGAAATTTCTGATCGCATCCATGTTCAGCGACGCGGGAGATGTGTTGGTGTCGTGAAAACAAAAGAGACAACCAACGAAGAAGTTCTCGGCATGATTGTCGGTACAAAGCAGGCGGCTTGAGGATGCGAAGATGACCAACACTGATTTGACGACCGGAGCTGCCACAACCTCAACACCCAAAACCTTGAACGATCGCTTGGAGCCATATGTCAGTTTCATCGGTCCAATGGCGATGATCCTTGCGATCGCTTTGTTCATGGCGCTGGTAGAGCCTGCCCGTTACTTCCGCCTGTCGAACCTTAACCAGATTTTGCTTGATGCTGCCCTTTACATGCCGATGGCAATGGCAATGACTTTTGTTATTACGCAACGCGGCATCGATTTGTCGATTGGCTCAGTCGCGGCCCTCTCCGCGATCATCATGGCTTTTTTGATCAAGCAATATGGATTTCCCGCTCCCATTGCTGCGCTTATCGCATTGGCGCTTGGTGCTTTGATGGGGCTGATTAATGGACTGGTGATTACCAAATTCAAAGTTCCCGATCTGATTGGAACACTGGCTATGGATCTGGTTTATCGCGGGTTTGCGTTGGTAATTGCAAAAGGGCTTGTATTGGCCCGTTTCCCAGACATGGTAACAGAAATTGGTCGTGGTCAGGCGCTCTACATTCTACCGACGCCAGTGATCATCGGTATTTTAACCCTCGTTATTGGGTATTATGTACTGAAAAACACCCATTTCGGCCGCTACACAATTGCGATTGGTTCCAATCCGGAAGCTTCTGAGATGACCGGTGTAGATGTGGACCGGCACCGTATCTATGCCTATGTGCTGATGGGAACGATGGCCGCGCTCGCAGGCATTATGTTGATGGGTAAGCTTAACGCTATTCAGGCAACGTCAGCTCCATATTTCAATCTTCATGTGATCGCAGCCGTGGTTGTGGGTGGCACATCCCTGTTCGGTGGACGTGCTTCAATCATCGGTTCTTTCGCCGGTGTTCTGCTTCTTTCCATGATGATTAATGCTCTGGTGACACTGCGCATCGAGTTCTTCTGGCAGTCCGTTGCCTCGGGTGTTGTAATCATTTTCTCAGTGGCCCTTTACACATGGCTGCAAAAGAAAGACCGAGATGGAAGCGGAGGCTTGGCATCTATTCTTTCCAATCCGGCTAACTCAAAAACCATGCGCCTCACCGCAATCATCATCGCCATTTTGATTGCGCTGCTTGCTATTGGTGCTGGTCTGGCAGGGGATGTGAAACCAAGCGGATAACAATTTTCGAAACGGTCCAAACAACCAGGGAGTTGTGACCACAATTAAGGGAGGAATAATATGAAACAGTCATTTGGGAAAATACTACTATTATCGGCCGCAATGGCCCTATGTTCACCGGCTCTCGCAGCCGACAAACTTCCACTGAAGGAACTGGACGGAATTGCAGATCGTGATCATTGGTTGCCTGCTGAAGTAAACAAAGACGGCGCCCTTGAAGCACTTCAAAACGCTACTGCTGAAGCTGCCAAACCGTTCACCGGGAAATTGGAAAAACCTCTGGAGATAGCTCTGATTTATCCTTCTGCAGATACATCAGACTTTTGGGCACGCAATTATCTTGCTTTGACCAAACGCCTTGAAGAGCTGAAAATTCCATTCAAGACAACCGAGTTTGCCAGCCGTCAGATTGAGCACTCGCTGCAGTCCACTTATGCAAGTCAGGTTGACCAGGATGCAGACCTTTATGACTTCGTGATCTTCGGTCCAAGTGAATTGGCCATTCAGGGTGACAATATTGAGAAACTTGCGAAGAATGAAAATCTGACCACATTTGTTTGGGCCTTTCATACACCGCTCAAATATTTCGAAAAACAGCCCGCTGCCTGGTTCGATTTTTCATCCGCCTATGGTGCAATCGAGATCTGTAACTACATGGTCGACCGCCTTGGCAAAGACGTAACCTACGCCATGAATCGGGGCATTCCTGGCATCACCGACAACCAACGTTCAGGTGACTTTAAGGATTGCGTGGCCGAGAAAGGTAACTGGAACGTTGTTTATGAACACTACGGTGAGTATCAGCGTGAAGGTGGTTTTGAAGGCACCCAGTTGATCTTGCAAAGCTATCCGGAAGCTACAGTGATCCATAATGCGAATACCGCCATGTCCATGGGTTCTGTGGAAGCTCAAAAAGCAGTCGGGAAAGAAAAAGAAATCTTCTCAACAGGATGGGGTGGCACAGGCTTGGAACTGGATGCAATCCGCAAGGGTGAACTTGACGCAACACCAATGCGCATGGGTGATGATGTGGGTGCTGCCACAGCAGAAGCGATAAAGGCGCATCTGGAAAACCGTCAAGGTGAATTGCCACTCGTCTTTTTGGGTCGCATCACTGTGGCGCATGATAACATGAGCGTTGAAGAGATCGATAATCTCGAAAAAGAAGCCTTTCGTTTCTCTGGTGTTGGCGCGCTAAAACGTTAAATACCTCCCTCAAAGAGAAGGTTGGGCGCTCTTGGGCGCCCTTCCTCATGTCTTACTCAAACATTTCAAAATCACTCGGTATTTTCCAACAATGACAAAACCTAGCATACTTACTTTTGACACTTATGAAGTTTGGGATACTGGCCCGATGGAAGACCAGTTCGAGGTGCATCAAATCCCGGCTTCAGGACAGGTTAGCGATTTGGCTGAAGATGTCAGGGAAAAGATTACAGCAATCGCCTTTAAGGGCCATTCCTATCTGAGTTCGGATATGATTGATGCGCTACCCAATCTTGGTATCATAGCAAATTATGGGGTTGGATACGACACAATCGATGTGGCTCATGCCACCTACAAAGACATCCGAGTAACAAACACACCTGATGTGTTAACCGATGATGTGGCGGATTTGGCGGTTGGAATGGTCATTGCAAAATCCCGAGATATTCCTGGCGCTTCGCAATGGGTAAAGTCCGGTGATTGGGCCCAAAAGGGTAATTACGCACTCCAGACGAAAGTAACTGAAAAACGTGTTGGAATAGTCGGCCTTGGTCGTATCGGAAGAGCAGTTGCAGACCGGCTCCAACCCTTCAAGATGGACATTCACTACTACGCGCGTTCTGAAAAAGAGACGCCGGGTTGGACTCATCATTCAGAGATTGCAGGCATGGCAGCACAGGTTGATATATTGATCATTTGTCTTTCCGGCGGCCCCCAAACAATGGGAATGGTGGATAAGTCAGCAATTGAAGCGCTGGGCTCCAATGGACTGTTGGTGAACGTATCAAGGGGGACAACTATCGATGAAGAAGCCCTTTTGAATGCGTTGGAAAGCGGAGCACTGGGCGGCGCAGCTTTAGATGTGTTTTTGAACGAGCCGGATATCAATCCAAGATTTCTGAAGCTGGATAATGTACTCTTGCAACCGCATCAGTCATCGGGAACTGTGGAAACGCGGAGGGTGATGGGGCAATTGCAACGGGATAATCTTTCAGCATTTTTTGCTGGCAAACCGCTGCTCACACCAGTCAACTAGTCAAGCAAATTAGCAAATATATAGGTTTATTTCGGGAGCAGGATTCATGGAAAAAATTGCATTGGTAACGGGTGGCGGTTCAGGAATTGGACTGGCATGTGCTCTGACACTCGCTCAGGGTGGTTTCCATGTGATTGTCACGGGTAGAAAGGTGGATGCTCTTAATGAAACTGTGGGCCTGATGGGCGAAGGTAGTGCCATTTCCTGTGATATTACCAAGCCAGAAGAGGTTGATGCTTTGTACACCAAGATAGAAACTGACAATGGCCGCCTTGACTTGCTGTTCAACAATGCCGGCAACAACGTTCCCGCTGCCCCTATTGGTGATATTTCCCCCGATGATTTTCTCACCGTTATGAATGTGAATGTCTATGGTGCCTTTCTTGCTGCGCGTGGTGCGTTCAATTTAATGCGTAAACAATCACCTCAAGGTGGCCGTATCATCAATAATGGCTCCATATCAGCGGCTGTGCCAAGGCCAGGTTCTGCGCCTTACACATCTTCAAAACATGCGATTACCGGCATGACGCGAACCATTTCACTCGATGGACGTCCCTACAACATTGCATGTGGCCAGATTGATATTGGGAATGCTGCATCTGACATGACAGCACAAATGCAGGCGGGTGTGCCGCAAGCGGATTTGTCAATCAAGCCAGAACCGGTAATGGATGTACAACATGTGGCTGACTCAGTGATGCACATGGCGCAATTGCCGCTCTCTGCCAATATTCAGTTCATGACCGTTATGGCTACAACCATGCCATTCATTGGGCGAGGATAATGTCTATAAAAATTCTGCAGGTAGGAAAGAAATATAATGTCCACATCACTATTTGACCTCACTGGCAAAACGGCTCTCATAACAGGGTCATCTCAGGGCATCGGGTTAGCACTAGCTAAAGGATTGGCCGAAGCCAGTGCATCCATCGTGTTAAACGGACGCGATGCCGACAAATTATCGAAAGCGGCAGATGGCTTAAGGGCGACTGGATCAAGCGTTCATACCCTTGCCTTTGATGCCACTGAGCACAATGCAGTTCGTGAAGCGGTGGATGGTTACGAGGAAGCGCATGGCGCTATCGATATACTCGTAAACAATGCAGGCATGCAGTTCAGAACCCCTCTGGAAGATTTTCCTGAAGACATGTTCTCCAAATTGTTGGCCACAAACGTCTCTTCCGTTTTCCACGTAGGTCAGGCTTGTGCTCGCCACATGATCAAACGCGGTGAGGGCAAGATCATTAACATTGCCTCAGTTCAAACATCCCTGGCGAGACCGGGAATTGCACCATACACTGCAACAAAAGGTGCCGTGGGCAACTTGACCAAAGGCATGGCAACGGACTGGGCGAAACACGGATTGAATTGCAACGCAATTGCACCTGGATACTTTGATACACCCTTGAACGCCGCTCTGGTTGCTGATCCCGAATTCAGCGCTTGGCTTGAAAAACGGACCCCCGCTGGCCGATGGGGGAAGGTGGAGGAACTGGTTGGTGCTTGTGTGTTTCTGAGCTCGGCTGCGTCCGGTTTTGTCAATGGCCAGACGATCTATGTGGATGGCGGTATCACGGCCAGTTTGTAGGAGTTCAATATGCGCGCAATTGTTATTCACAAAGCAAAGGATTTACGGATCGAGGAAAGATCGATCGTTGAGCCGAGCCATGATGAAGTGCTTGTGACCATGGCAACAGGTGGCATTTGCGGATCCGATCTCCACTACTATAACCACGGTGGGATAGGTGATTCCATTCGTCTGAAGGAGCCTATGATTCTGGGACATGAAGTAGCCGGCTATGTCACGCAAATCGGACCCAGTGTCACGCATTTGAAAGAGGGAGACCTGGTTGCAGTGTCACCTTCCCGCCCTTGCTACAACTGCCAGTATTGCGCACGCGGCCAATTAAATCATTGCGAGAATATGCGATTTTACGGTTCAGCAATGCCGTTCCCGCATATTCAGGGAGCTTTTCGCGAACGACTGGTAGCGAAAGCAGGTCAGTGTGTAAAAGCAGATAGTCTTTCCACCGGTGAAGCGGCGATGGCAGAACCTTTATCAGTATGCTTGCATGCTGTTCGCCGAGCGGGAGAAATGTTAGGCAAACGTGTCTTGATAACGGGTTCAGGCCCCATTGGAACGCTCTGCGTTCTGGCAGCAAAAGCGGCAGGTGCTGGTGAGATTGTGATAACCGATTTGGTTGACCGGGCCCTTGAGTTTGCTTCGTCCGTTGGTGCGGATCATGTGATCAATATGGGGAGCAATCCCGACGGATTGAAATCCTACCAAGAAGGCAAGGGAACTTTTGACATATTGTTCGAGTGTTCCGGTGCCGCACCTGCGCTCGCTGAAGGTATCAAGGCCATGCGGCCTCGAGGTGTGGTGATGCAACTGGGACTTGGAGGTGACATGAATGTGCCTGTACAAGCTCTCACCGCGAAGGAGTTAGACTTGCGAGGTTCTTTCCGTTTCCACGAAGAATTCAACATAGCGGTCGATCTCATGCAAAGAGGTGTGATTAACGTGAAACCGTTGATTTCACACACCGTCTCATTGGAAGATGCAGAGCGAGGTTTTGAATTGGCGATGGACCGCAGCTGTGCCATGAAAACGCAAATTGCGTTTGCTTGAGGAGAAACGAGATGTCATTTGCAGAAGTGATTGATCCAGTTTTTGGAACATACTTTTTGGGCAACGCACCGGTCAAACAACTGGCCACGGGTTTTGACTGGGTGGAAGGTCCGGTTTGGTTTGGCGATGGAGGATATCTGCTCTTCTCAGACATTCCCAACAACAGAATAATGCGCTGGACACCGGGTGAAGGCGTTTCGATCTACCGCGAGCCATCGAACTATTCCAATGGCCATACCCGTGATCGACAGGGTCGGTTGGTTAGCTGTGAGCATGGTGAACGACGCGTTAGCCGGACAGAGCACGATGGCAGCATCTCAGTGGTTGCAGATAGTTTTGGTGGTAAGCGATTAAACTCACCAAATGATGTGATCGTCAAATCAGACGGCTCCATATGGTTCTCGGACCCACATTACGGCATCATGACCGACTATGAAGGGTTCAGATCAGAGCAGGAACTCCCGTGTAATGTTTATCGTGTTGATCCGGAAACAGGTCAGATTGATGCAATGGTGACAGATATGGCTTGCCCCAATGGCCTTGCATTCTCTCCCGATGAATCAATCCTTTACGTCGCTGATACAGGTCGAATGCATGATCCTGATGCCGACAGGCATATACGGGCCTACAATGTTTCTTCCGATGGTAAAAGTGTCAGCGGTGGACGGAAGTTTTATACCATTGATCCCGGTTGTTCAGATGGTTTCCGGCTTGATACGGATGGTAACATCTGGTCATCGGCAGCTGATGGAGTTCATTGCATCAGTCCGGATGGCAAATTGTTAGGCAAGATCTTGGTGCCTGAACTCGTGTCCAATCTTTGCTTTGGTGGCCGTGCCAAGCATGAGTTGTACATCACTGCCACGACCAGCATTTATCGGGTCACCCTGAACCGCTCAGGTGTACAACAGCCGTAGACCATTTTCGCAGGTAATCAGTATTTGATGGAAAGTGTGAAATGGCGCACCCAAGAGGATTCGAACCTCTGACCTCTGCCTTCGGAGGGCAGCGCTCTATCCAGCTGAGCTATGGGTGCCTGGACATTTCGAGACTTGAATAGCCTAACTTACGATTCGCTTCAATTGATCTCTGCATCAAACCGCAAAATTAGTTTTGGTATTTTAAACTGGTTTAACATCAGCCACATTGGCATAAAATGCCACATGATCTTTGATAGCAATCGCTTCATCATAGGGATCAGAATAGCTCCATACGGCGTTTTCATTGGTTTGACCGGCATGAACAAGATCGTAGTAACCTGCATTTCCCTTGAAGGGGCAGTAGGTTTGATGTTCGCTTTTGACCAGTTTTTCCTCTGGCAGGTCAGAAATAGGAATGTAAAAGACCAAAGGGTATTTGGCTTCCGCCAACTGAAGTGCATTGGAGGATTTTGCAATTTCCTCTCCATTGACGCTGACTGACACCGTTCCATCAAATGGGGTAATTTCCACACTATGGTCGGGGTGTTTCTCAAATCCCGGTGCTGGATTGCTCATCATAATTCTCCTTGTTTGGATCGATTAATGTGCCTCATCCCAATTACTGGCAGCTCTTGCATCCACCTTCAGCGGTACGGATAATTGTAGCGACGGCATGGTTGCATTCTCCATCACATCGGCAACCACTTCTATGGTCTTATCTACCTCATCATCAGCAACTTCAAAGATCAATTCGTCATGCACCTGAAGTAACATGCGAGCTGAAAGACCGGCTTTTCCCAGTGCATCATCCATGCGTACCATAGCCCGGCGAATAATATCCGCTGCAGAACCCTGTATGGGCGCGTTAATGGCCGCACGCTCGTTAAACGCCCGCATTTGCGGATTGGAAGCTTTGATGTCCGGATAATGCGCCTTCCGACCAAAAATGGTTTCCACAAAACCGTTTTCTCGCGCAAAGGCTTTGGTGGCTTCCATATAATCCTTAATACCCGGGAAGCGTTCGAAGTAGGTCTTGATATAGTCCGACGCTTCGCTTCGCTCGATGCCAAGCTGATTTGCAAGTCCAAAGGCGGAAATCCCATAAATAATTCCGAAATTGATTGCCTTAGCCCTGCGGCGAACCATCGGATCCATGCCCTCTATAGGCGTATTGAACATTTCAGATGCTGTCATCGCATGAATGTCCAGGCCGTCTGCAAAGGCTTGTTTTAGTTGTGGAATATCCGCAATATGCGCCAAAACACGCAACTCAATCTGGCTGTAGTCAGCAGAAACAAGCTTGTTGCCGTTGTCAGCCACAAAGGCTGTACGGATTTTTCTGCCTTCTTCGGTCCTCACTGGGATATTCTGAAGGTTAGGGTCGGATGAAGAAAACCTTCCAGTGGATGTGGAAGCCATGGAATATGATGTGTGAACACGCTTGGTCTGTTCGTTGATGAAGCCGGGGAGGGCATCTGTATAAGTGGACTTCAGCTTTGTGAGCTGTCTCCAGAACACGATCTTCCTGGGAAGTTCATGGCCTTCAGCCGCAAGATCCTCCAGAACCTGGGCTGAGGTTGAATACTGTCCGGTTGCGGTTTTCTTCCCACCGGGAAGCCCCAGTTTCCCAAACAGGATTTCACCCAACTGCTTTGGTGAGCCAATGTTGAAGTTCTCGCCCGCAAGTTTGTAAATTTCGTCTTCAAGTCCGGCAGCTGCCTGAGCAAGCTCTCCTGACAGCCTTGATAGAATCTGCCGGTCAACCCGCACACCTCTTTGTTCCATTTTCGCGACCACATCAATCAATGGCCGTTCAAGACGTTCGTAAACAGAGGTCATGCCTTCTGCCACAAGGCGTGGCTTCAAAATCCTCCAGAGGCGTAGTGTGACGTCGGCGTCCTCAGCGGCGTATTTTGTGGCCGTATCTATATCTACATAGTCAAAAGTGATGGCAGATTTGCCTGTGCCTGTAAGCTCTTTGTAGGAAATGCAAGTGTGACCCAAAAGGTTCTTGGCAAGATCATCCATGCCATGTTTATTCCGGCCGGCATCCAGCACATAGGACAGGAGCATCGTATCCTCGATACCTACCATTTCTATACCGTTTTCAGAGAAAATCAGCCAGTCATATTTCATATTCTGACCGATCTTCAGAATGGATAGATCTTCCAATACAGGTTTGAGTATCGCCAACACAGCATCCGCATTGATTTGGTCTGGTGCCATGCCTCCGCCCAGCAAGTCATCCTGCCCGGTCTTGTGGGTAAGAGGGACGTAACATGCAAGACCAGGTTCTGTGGCTAGAGAAATGCCGACCAATTCCGCTTCCATCGGATCGAGTGACGTGGTTTCTGTATCAACTGCAACCATGCCTGCCTCGTAAATCCGGTTTACCCACTCATTGAGTGTCGCTTCATCCCGGACGCATTCATACGTTTCAGCATCAAATTTTGCCGCCAATCCTTCAGAAAGTCTTGTATTTGCCAAGTCGCTTGGTGTGCGGGAACTACCAGCAGCTGTACTTCCTCCGCTTGCTACAGCTGCGGCCTGATCAAGATCAGGTCCACGAAGGTTATCATATCCGTCTACGATAATTTCGTCTGCATCAACGGCACTTGCATCAGTCTCAGTTACTTCAGCGACTTTGCGTGTGATTGTTGTAAATTCCATTGCTTTGAGGAAGGAGATCAACTGCGGACCATTTGTAGGTTCCAGAACCAATCCGTCCAACGGAATGTCCAACGGAACATCATCCTTCAGGGTCACCAATTGTTTTGAGACCCGTGCCAGATCAGCGAACTCAATCAGATTTTCCCGTCTTTTGTTCTGCTTAATTTCTCCAGCGCGCTCCAGAAGTTCTTCAAGAGTCCCGTATTCATCGAGTAACTGCGCAGCGGTTTTGGGGCCAATTCCCGGGACGCCTGGTATATTATCAGTCGAATCTCCTGCCAAAGATTGCAGGTCGATCATTTTCTCCGGGCCGACACCAAACTTTTCATAAACCTCATCAACACCAACCTGTCGGTCTTTCATGGTGTCATACATGACAACATTCGGACCAACCAATTGCATCAGGTCCTTGTCTGAAGAGATGATAGTCACGTCACCACCAGCTTCCCGTGCCTCCTTTGCATAGGTTGCTATGAGGTCATCGGCTTCAAAGCCTTCGGTTTCAATGCAGGGGAGGTTGAAAGCTCTGGTTGCCTGTCTGATCAACCCAAATTGAGGGCGCAGATCCTCCGGTGGTGCATCGCGGTTTGCCTTGTATTCCGGAAAGATCTCATTGCGGAATGTGGTGGAAGAATAATCAAAAATGACTGCAAAATGCGTAGGTACTACCCCAACAGAGGTGTCTCTTGCTTCCTGGACCAGCTTCCATAGCATGTTACAAAAGCCGGAAACTGCTCCCACTGGCAAGCCGTCCGATTTTCTGGTCAGCGGAGGAAGTGCATGATAGGCACGGAAAATATAGGCTGATCCATCGACCAAAAACAGATGATCACCTTGTTTCATGAAGCTTGCTCCGGAGCGAATTTCGTAGAATTATGTTTTACGGTTTCCGAAGTGTTTTGACCATAGGGGGAAGTGATCTTGTCCAAGGAAAAGAGGTCCTGTCTGGTAATCGGTGCAGGCGATGCAACAGGTGGAGCAATTGCGAAACGTTTCGCAGCTGAAGGTTATGTGACGGTTCCGGTTCGTCGCAAATTGGAACATCTGGATGAGTTGGCATCGGAAATCACTGATTCCGGTGGTGAAGTGGTGCCAATCGGTTGTGATGCACGGGATGAAGAACAGATGGTGGCGCTATTCAACCGCATTGAAAAGGAAATAGCTCCTCTGGAAGTGGTTGTGTTTAATATCGGAGCTAACGTCCGCTTCCCTTTTGCAGAAATTGAAGTTCGAAAGTTCCGCAAAATCTGGGAGCTGGCATGTTTTGCCGGATTTCTAACCTGTCGTGAAGCCGCACGTCATATGGTCCCGCGGGGCAAGGGAACGGTGTTGGTAACCGGTGCTTCCGCAAGCCTCAAGGGATATGCCGAAGGTGCTGCATTCGCCAGTGCCAAGTTTGCCTTGCGCGGTATGACTCAAGGTATGGCAAGGGAGTTGTCCCCAAAGGGCATTCATGTGGCTCATATCGTGATCGACGGGGCAATCGACACAGAATTCATTCGGGAATTCTGGCCAAAGGCATATGAGAAGAAAGATCAAGACGGGATTTTAAACCCTGATCATATAGCAGAAAACTATTGGCACATTCATTGTCAGCCCCGTGATGCCTGGACACACGAATTGGATATAAGACCCTGGATGGAGAGTTTCTAAATGGCAAAAGAATTTGATTTTTATTTTGATATTGGAAGTCCGGCCACTTATCTGGCTTGGACCCAGGTGCCAAAGTTAGCCGAAGAGACCGGTGCAAAAGCGAATTACAAACCAATTCTTCTAGGCGGCCTGTTCAAGGCCACAGGCAATTCCAGCCCGATTACAGTACCTGAGAAGGGAAGATGGCTTTTCAAAGACTTGACCCGCTGGGCAAACCGCTATGGCATTGAATTCAACTTGAACTCTAAATTTCCAATCAACACACTGTATATGATGCGTGGAATGATTGCTTATCTGGAGGATGATCGTTTTCTTGCATTGGGTGATGCATTCTTCGAGGCAATGTGGGTTAAAGATAGGGACCTGAACCAGCCGGAAGTCATGGCCGAAGTGGTCAGCAGGGCCGGTGTTGATCCGGCTGAATTCATGCAACGGATCAACGATCAGAAAACCAAAGATGCGCTAATGGAAGCAACCCAGGTGGTAATTGATCGCGCTGCATTTGGTGCCCCCACCTTTTTTGTTGGCGATGAAATGTTCTGGGGGCAGGATCGTATGGAATTCGTCCGTGAGGCGCTACTGAACTGAAATTTCAGGCTTAATTCGAACCGGAAAATTTACGGATTGCGCGATAAAGCACAGATCGTGAATTCTATCATGTATTTCGGCCGCAAGTTCGGGGTCGCTGTCTGATGAGATTAATATCTCCGGTTTGAGTATGGCTTCTACAAAATGACCCTTGCCAGATGGCTGGGAAGCACCAACCCCAATTGGATTATCCTCATACGAAAGAACGCAAATCCCAGCATCTGAACATAAATGTAGATACCAAAGCATATGACATGAGGCTAAAGCGCTAATCAGGAGATCTTCCGGATTGTATTTGGTCGGATCTCCGCCAAGCATTGGATCATTTGAACATTCAACAACCTGCTTCCCATCCACTGCTAGCTTCCATGTTCTGTTGTAATCCCGGTAACCTGATGTTCCCGTTCCTTTATTGCCTGTCCAGACGATCTTTGAAGGGAATTCATGTATTTTTTCTGCCATTACGGAACCTCGCGTTACGCTCACATCTGTTTTATCACACGTTACAATCTTGTTTATTGTTTTTTTGTCGCCGAGCGAGCATGTTTAGTTCAGTTGTTAAATACAACTTCCGGAATAGTCTTCCCCTGGACAACACCGGAATTGATGGTCCACTGCCCAATCGGACCATTATTAATGACATGGACCGCTACCGCTCCCACTACCCGCCGACACTTCGCAGTAGCGGTCCAGTCATCACCTTCTAGATAATTTCTTCAAAGACATATTTACTGCTGATGTTGTGAGGCATAGTTTGTCGATGCCGCTTATTGCGACAATGTTAGATCTCTCACTATCCGGAGTAATTTATGTCCAGTCTGAACAGTGTTTTGGAAAATATTGACAACAATCTTGACGACGCAGTTGATCGTCTTTTTGCACTATTGCGCATTGAAAGTATTTCAACAGACCCAGCCTATGCTGGAGAATGTAAAAGAGCGGCTGAATATCTGGTAGATGATCTAAAAACAATAGGCTTTGATGCAAAAGTCTGTCCCACAACGGGTCACCCGATGGTTGTTGCACATCATGATGGCCCACCTGGAGCACCTCATGTTCTCTTTTATGGGCACTATGATGTCCAACCTTGCGACCCGCTTGATTTATGGGACGAACCACCTTTTGAACCACGCGTGAAGGAAATGCCCGATGGATCAAAGCAAATGATCGGTCGGGGTACCTCAGATGATAAAGGGCAGCTAATGACCTTTGTCGAGGCTTGCCGTGCCTGGAAAGAAGAAACTGGAGCTTTGCCCTGCCGCGTAACTGTTTTTCTAGAAGGCGAAGAAGAGTCTGGATCTCCATCACTTCACCCGTTTTTACACGAATATAAAGACGAACTTAGTGCTGATTTTGCGCTCGTTTGTGATACGGGCATGTGGGATAAAGAGACGCCGGCGATTTCAACGGCTTTACGAGGTTTGCTTGGAGAAGAAATCGTAATTCAGGCGGCTTCACGCGATCTGCATTCAGGTGCCTATGGTTCCGCTGCTGCAAATCCTATCCGAATTCTGTCTCGCATTCTCGCTGGTCTACATGATGAGAACGGCCGTGTGACAGTGCCTGGATTTTATGAAGGTGTGCCGGAAACACCGGATGAAATCAAAGCCATGTGGGATGGGCTTGGGTTCTCCGAAGCTGATTTTCTGGGAGAAATTGGCTTGTCCGTACCGGCAGGCGAAAAAGACAGAACCGTTCTTGAGCAGGTTTGGGCGCGTCCCACTTGCGAGTTTAACGGCGTAATCGGGGGTTACACCGGCGAAGGCTTTAAAACGGTCATCCCGGCCATAGCTTCCGCAAAAGTCTCTTTCCGGCTGGTCGGAACCCAGGATCAGATAAAAATCCGTGAGGCTTTCAGGGAATACGTTCGCAATGTTCTGCCGGCAGACTGTTCGGTTGTATTTATAGATCAAGGTG
>CAWUJF010000010.1:0-16510 GCA_963922405.1 uncultured Hyphomicrobiales bacterium
ATCAGGTTGGATGAGAGGTTCGGTAGCGGATAGTCTGGGCATAACAAATCAAAATTACATGCAGTTGTGACTGACATGCGTCATTAATGTTTCAGGCAGATGACACACGTAGATCAAGCATATAAAACGATTTGAATTTTGGGGCTTTTCAGAGGCAAACAGCATGACAAAGATAGTTGTTTTCACAGACATTCATTTCAATGTGGAAGACAGGGGAAATGGAATCGATCCGGTGAAAAACCTGACTGAAGGCTTGGCTCACGCCGCCAAATATAACGGAGATGCAGACCACATCGTTGTAACTGGTGATCTTACCCACAAAGGGGATGTGGCTTCTTACGAACTTCTGAAACAGACACTTGATAAACAGGAATTACCGATTGTTCTGATGATAGGAAACCATGACAATCGAGAAAATTTCCAGAGCGTGTTTGAACAATCCTACCGTGATGAAAACGGATTTGTTCAACATGCAATGGATTGCAAGGAGGGCAAGCTTCTCTTCCTGGATTCGCTTGATGGGCCGCCTTATGACTATCCGCTCTCACATAGAGGATTCATGTGTCAAAATCGATTGAAATGGCTTGACGCAGAACTTGGAAGTGCAGATGGGAAGCCGTGTTTCTTGTTTATGCATCATCACCCTCATGATGTGGGGTTCAGGGCGATGGATACAATAAAACTCGTCAATGGCGATGAGTTTTATTCCGTTCTCGAAAAACATGGCAATGTGAAACATATTAGCTGCGGGCATGTGCACCGTACAATTTCCGGAAATCACAGGGGAATTTCCTATTCCGTGTTCAAAAGTACAGTGGGTCAGATGCCGATGGTTTTTGACAAGATGGATTTTCATATGGAAACCACGACGGAACCTCCGGCTTATGGTGTTATCGAGATTGGTGATTACGGGGTCACGGTTCATACAGAGGATTACGGATTAACCGATCTGGACCTGTACAACTGACAGGTGCAGAGTTTTCAAAGGTAGGAAAAAGTTATGGCGAAACCTCCGTTTAGAATTCGAGATTTGGGCGAAGTAGCGATCCGATGCGCTGATCTTGATGTCATGTTTGCATTCTACCGTGATGTGGTCGGTCTGGAGGTCCTGTCGGATACCAGAGAAGATGGAATAGCTTTCTTCAAGATTTATGATGGATTTGGCGGGCATACGACCGTTCTGGCTCTGTTTCTACCCAATGCCGGGCGCCCAGACCTTCATCCACAGGGAGTAGAAAAGCCATTTACCGGTGCAAGATCATCGCTGCACCATCTGGCACTTACTGTTGCCTTTGAGGAACAGGATGCGATCAGAGACTGGTTGGAAAAGAACGGGGTCGAACACCAGGAACAAGTCTTTGACTGGATAGGCTGGCGGGGAATTTTCATCAAGGATCCAGAAGGCAATACGGTTGAATTCGTGGCTGCAGACAAATCTCTGCTTGCACAATGATCCCAGTGGCTTTTTTATGAAGTTGCGGCTGACAGAATTGGCATGCCAGCCGCTTGATGCTGAAGTTGCTTGGGAGGAGAAATAGCAATCAGCCCGAGAATTATTTCGCAAAAAGGTTAATTTATTGTGGCATCTGCTTTACCGCACATACCCCACAAGCGAGAGACCCCTTTGAAATCAGAAAAATCAATGATTGTCGCATGGTCGCTCACATGACACCCCCCGTCGCAGAAAGTCGCAAGTGAAATTGCAATAGGGAATTTATTGCGGATCAAGAATGCGCTATGAAATAGCTTGCGTTCAGATTCATTTGGAGCCTCGAGAATATGCGTAGATTTTCAGCTTTTGCCGTTGCTAGAGAAGCCATGCGTGCCCACAAGGGTTGGGACAAGCAATGGCATAATCCAGAACCGCGATCCTCATACGATGTGGTGATTGTTGGTGCTGGTGGGCATGGTCTGGCAACAGCTTATTATCTGGCCAGCGTGCACGGTATTACAAATGTGGCTGTTCTGGAAAAAGGTTGGCTTGGCGGTGGCAACACGGGCCGTAACACAACGATCATCCGGTCGAATTATCTCTACGACGAGTCTGCTGGCATGTACAATCATGCTGTTAATCTCTGGGAAGGGCTTAGCCAGGAACTGAACTATAACGTTATGTTCTCTCAGCGCGGTGTCATGATGATGGCACATAACGTTCATGATATTCAGGTTTCCAAGAGACACGTTCATGCCAACCGCCTTAATGGCGTCGACAATGAGTGGATTACACCTGAACAGGCTAAAGAGTATTGCCCACCGCTCAGCATTTCAAAATCAGCCCGTTATCCGGTTGTGGGAGCAGCGTTGCAACGCAAGGGCGGTGTGGCCCGTCATGATGCAGTTGCCTGGGGTTATGCCCGTAAGGCTGCCGCAATGGGTGTTCACATCATCCAGCAATGTGAAGTTAAGGGTATAAACCGCGATGCCAATGGTGCAGTAACCGGTGTGAACACCACCAGAGGTACAATCAATGCCAAAAAGGTTGGTGTTGTGGCTGCCGGACATACGTCAGTGCTAATGGATATGGCTGGCGTAAGAATGCCGCTTGAAAGTTATCCTCTTCAGGCGCTGGTGTCTGAACCCGTAAAACCGATTTTCCCATGCGTGGTTATGTCAAACTCAGTTCACGCATACATTTCACAGTCTGACAAAGGCGAATTGGTGATTGGTGCGGGGACCGACCAATATACGTCATACTCTCAAACCGGCAGCATTCATATTTCCACTCATACGCTGGAAGCAATTTGCGAATTGTTCCCGATCTTTGGTCGAATGAAGATGCTGCGTTCGTGGGGAGGTATTGTTGATGTGACACCTGATCGTTCACCAATCCTGGCAAAGACCCCTGTTAAAGGCCTCTATGTCAATTGTGGTTGGGGAACTGGCGGGTTCAAGGCAACGCCTGGTTCCGGTCACGTTTTTGCCCATACAATTGCAAAGGATGAGCCGCACAAAATCAATGCTGGCCTTCATCTGGAGCGTTTCCGCACTGGCCGTCTTGTTGATGAAGCAGCGGCTGCTGCTGTGGCTCACTAGGGGTTGATGATGGCAAATCAGGCGATCAATCTAGCTGAGAAATTGACATTGTTCGAAGATCATTGGTCTCCGAAGATTGTATCTTCTTTCAATGGCCATGACATTATGGTTGTCAAAGTGAAGGGCGAGTTTAACTGGCATTCGCACGCGGACACCGATGATCTGTTTATGGTCTTGAAAGGTAAACTTACCATCCAACTGCGTGATGGTGATGTGACATTGGGGCCTGGTGAATTATATGTGGTGCCCAAGAATGTGGAACATTGCCCGATTGCTGAAGAAGAAACCCATCTCATAATTATTGAGCCTGCAGGGACACCGAATACAGGTGATCCGGAAACGGCTGTGGTTAAGGAGTATATCTGATGCTCATGATTTATTGCCCCTACTGCGAAGAGGAACGCCCGGAGCTGGAGTTTCACGGGGAGGGCGAAGCTCATATCGCGCGCCCGACAAACATGGCAGATATTTCTGACGAAGAATTCGAGAAGTTTTTCTTCATCCGGGAAAATCAAAAGGGCCTCGTTTATGAGCGGTGGCGTCATTTGCACGGCTGTGGTTGCTTTTTCAATGCAGTAAGACACTCCGTCTCTGACAAGTTTATCAAGACCTACAAAGCCGGTGAGCCGAAGCCCAAGCTGACGCAAAAGGAAATTGATGCGGTTCTTCCACCTGCAAAATCGACACCTGCAAATGAACCTGTATGGACCGTTGAGGAGAAAGACCAATGACCGGCTCCACAGTGAATACAGGTGCGAACAGAGTAGCCGGACGGGGCAGGCTTTCACCAGCAAAGACTGTCTCATTTACCTTTGATGGGAAAACACTTCATGCCATTGAAGGGGATACGCTTGCGTCCGCGCTTCTGGCAAACGGTATTCACCTGGTCGGACGCTCATTCAAGTATCATCGGCCTCGGGGCATTCTGGGTTCCGGCCCTGAAGAGCCAAATGCGCTGATCGATATCTCCAGGGACAAAGCCCGTCGCCAACCCAATGTGCGTGCTACCTGTCAGGAAGTATTCGATGGCATGGTTGCCAAAAGCCAGAACCGGTTTCCATCACTCGAATTTGACCTTGGAGCTGTAAACGATGGTCTCGGCAGGTTCTTCCCGGCAGGTTTTTACTACAAGACCTTCATGTGGCCTTCCAAAGCTTGGGATAAATTGTATGAGCCTATTATCCGCCGTGCTGCGGGTTTGGGTGACTCTCCGGATGAAGCTGATCCGGATCATTATGCAAACCGGTTTGCGCACACAGATGTATTGGTCATTGGTGGTGGTGCAGCAGGGCTCTTAGCAGCAAAGACGGCTGCAAAATCCGGCAAACGGGTGATGATTGTGGATGAAAACTCTGAAATGGGTGGTGGTCTTCTTAGTGATCGCCAGGTCCGTTTGGACGGTAATCCCGCATCTGATTGGGTAGAGGCGACAGTAAAAGAACTGAACGAACTTGATAATGTAACCGTGCTTACCCGTACTACTGCCTTTGGATATTACAACCACAATATGATTACGCTTGCTGAACGGGTTACCGATCATCTGGAAATGCCAGATCCGGATCTGCCGCGGGAACGTATGTGGCAGGTGAGGGCAGGCAGAGTAATTCTGGCGACCGGCGCGATCGAGCGTCATCTGGTATTTGCTGACAATGATCGCCCTGGCATCATGATGGCATCTGCCGCTCAGACGTACCTCAACCTCTATGGCGTGACACCAGGCCGTAACGTTGCTGTTTACACAGCCTGCGATTCAGCCTGGGCGGTTGCTTTTGATCTCAAGGAAGCCGGCGTTCATATCGAGGTGATTGTGGACAATCGCAAGGATGTGGATGAGGCCCTGCTCAGCAAAGCCAATGAGTTGGGCATCAAAACCATGATCGATGCCAGTGTGGTCAATACCACCGGCAGATTGCGGATCAAAACCATTGAAGTTAAGCCTACTTATGGTTCTCTTGAACCTTTCCAGGTCGATTGCCTGTTGATGTCGGGTGGATGGACACCATCAGTGCATCTTTTCTCACAGTCACGAGGCCGGGTGGCATTTGATGAAGAGAAGGGAATTTTTGTTCCCGATATCTACACAGAAAACTGCTCATCAGCTGGAGCTTGTAATGGCACTTTTGACATGGAAGACGCGTTGCAGGAAGCCGGTAAGCTAGCCGTGGAAGCTGTCAAAGCGCTGGGCGGAAAAGCGGTGAAGGCCGTTGTGCCAAAGGTTGAAAATGCAATCTCTTTGGAAGGTTTCCACATCGGCGGTGCGGAAAGTGCTGGCCCGGACGACTTTACCAAAGCATTTGTGGACTTCCAGAATGATGTGACTGCCAAGGATATTCGTCTTGCAGTGCGTGAAGGCTTCCACTCAATCGAGCATGTGAAGCGCTACACAACCAACGGCATGGCGTCTGATCAGGGCAAGATGTCCAATATGCATGGATTGGCGATTGCCGCGGAAATGCTGGATAAGCCAATACCCGAAGTGGGGCTTACTACCTTCCGGTCTCCATACACACCTGTCACCTTCGGTACTCTTGTTGAGCATAATAAGGGTGAATTGTTTGACGTGACGCGACGCACTCCGATGCATGACTGGCATGTGGATCAAGGTGCAGTCTTTGAAGATGTGGGGAACTGGAAACGCGCCTGGTACTACCCGCAGGCCGGCGAGGATATGGACGCTGCCGTCAATCGCGAGTGTAAAGCCGTACGTGATGCAGCCGGGATTTTCGATGCTTCCACGCTTGGTAAGATTGAAGTGGTTGGTCCGGATGCCGTTAAATTCATGAATATGATGTACACCAACCCTTGGGACAAACTGGGAGTTGGCCGTCTTCGTTATGGCATCATGTGCCGGGAAGACGGGTTCATCTACGATGATGGTGTTGTGGCCCGTTTGGCAGAAGACCGCTTCCATGTGACAACGACTACAGGTGGTGCGCCACGGGTTCTCAACATGATGGAAGACTACCTTCAAACGGAATTCCCGGAATGGAATGTTTGGTTGACGTCGACCTCGGAGCAATGGGCTGTCATTGCGGTTCAGGGGCCAAAAGCGCGCGAGATCATTCAACCACTTGTGGAGGGTATTGATTTATCAGACGAAAAACTTCCGCATATGAGTGTTGCAGAAGGCAAGATTTGCGGTGTGCCTACACGTTTAATGAGGATGTCATTTACCGGTGAAGCCGGTTTCGAGATCAACGTTCCGGGTGACTATGGCAAAGCTGTATGGGAAGCAATTTACGAACGTGGTGCTCCCATGGGCATGACCCCTTATGGTACGGAAGCCATGCACGTGTTGCGCGCCGAAAAGGGTTACATCATTGTCGGGCAGGACACTGACGGCACGGTGACGCCTCATGACGCAAATCTTTCATGGGCGATCGGTAAGAAGAAGACTGATTTTGTCGGCATCAAAGGCTTGAAAAGACCGGATCTGATCGCTGAAGGCAGACGTCAGTTGGTGGGTTTGAAAACCGTTGATCCAAAAATTGTGCTGGAAGAGGGTGCTCAGGTGGTGGACGACCCGAACCATCCAATTCCAATGCCAATGATTGGTTTCGTCACATCTTCCTACTGGTCAGAAAATCTCGGTCAATCCATTGCGATGGCTTTGATTGAGAATGGGCATAACAGAATGGGTGAAGTGGTTCATATCCCGATGCCGGATGAAATCATCAAGGCCGAGATTTGCTCCTGTGTTTTCTATGATCCGGAAGGAGGCAAGGTAAATGGCTGATATTGCTGCAAGACTGCATCCGCTAGCAGGTCGGATCCACGGAAACAACGGTGTGTCCATCACACCCCTCGAAGCTCACGAGCGCATTTCGCTTCGTGCCGAAACCAAGGCGGTTGCGGCACTTGGCAAGGCTATCGGATTAACGCTTCCCAAAAAACCAGGCACCTCTGCTCAAAAGGGTGGTATCTCCGCCCTTTGGATTGGTCCCGATGAGTGGTTTGTTATTGGGCCGGAAGGTTCAAATCTGGAAACGAAATTGAATAAAGTCAAAACAGGGCTTTACTCCTGTGTGTCCATTGACAACCGCAATACGGGAATGTTGGTTTCCGGGCAAAACGCCGTTAACGCAATCAACAGCGGCTGTCCAAGAGATCTTTCACTGGATGCTTTTCCGGTTGGGTGTTGTTCCAGAACGATACTGGCGAAAGCGGAGATTATTCTTTGGCGCGTGTCGGATGACAGTTTCCATATCGAATGTTGGCGTTCGTTTTCCGACTATGTGTGGAAATATTTAGTGGATGCAGCCCGCTCTGCCTGACATTAGTCTTCATCCCATGGTAATTGGTGTCAAAGCCCCTAACCACAGGTGATTCCTGCGTGCCCGATAGCCGTGACTTAAGCATCAATCGTCTGGTTCTGAACTTTCCCGGTTTCGAAACCACCACACCAGTACATCAGCTGGAGCGTCTTCTTGCGGGTGGAGAAAAGACAGCGAAACTGTGGGGATATGATTTCTCGCCTGCGGAAATTTCGGATAACCGGGAGGAATACAAAGCGGAAATTCAGTGCCGGTCTTCTGGTGAGAATTGGGTGGCAGATACGCGTTACGTGCATTTTTCGTGGGATGATATCATCGGCAAATATGAAAACATGCCGTATCCCAAGAGCTTTTTCAGGCACTTGCCAGCATATCTCAGTTTTTTCTTCGATGGATCCGTCATCAAATATTTCAAAGCGAGCAAGCGATATTGGGGTTTCACAATCTATCCGCTCTTGCTGATGGTGCTCTTCGCTGTAATTTCCTTCGGCTTGGCATTTTTTGCACTAGGGCAGGTGAGCATAATCCTTTCGATCTTGAGTGGATTCATCGGATTTCTGATTTTGTGTAAGTGGCCGGGCGACCAGTTTTATGTGAACCTATCGGTGAATGACTGGGCCTTTGCTCGGGATATGTGCCGTCGCAGCAATCCTGAAATTGAAAAACGGTATGAGGAATTTTCCAATCATGTGATCCATGAGCTGGAAAATTCAAATGTTGATGAAGTTCTGATCGTTGGTCACAGTTTTGGTTCTGTTTGGGCTGTGGCAGCTCTTGCAAACGCACTAGAGCAGAAACCTGATTTGTTCAGCGGAAAACGGGTGACTTTTCTCGCTTTGGGTTCCAGTTTCCTCAAAATCAGTCTTGTGAAAGAAGCCAGGCATTTCTCTGGGTTTCTTGAGACTGTGCTTAGCAAGCCGGAGCTTCTTTGGCATGAGATCCAGACCAAGACCGATTTCATATCATTTTATAAGTCTGACCCGTTCAAACCATTGGGTATTGTAGAATTCGCAGCAGAACTGGTTGTGCATCGGGTAAATTTCAAAAAAGCTCTGTCCAAAGTGCGGCACAAGAAAATGATGCGCTCAATGTATCTTGCGCATCGGCAATACATTCTGTATTGCGACAAGCGGGTTCATCATGATTTTCAGTTGCGATGCTTTGGCCCCTTGTTTGCGAAGGATTTAGCCATAAATCCAGGTATAATCGACACAAGCAGACACCTTAATCAAGCGGATGACTAAGAGGGTTTACTGATCATGGATATTGACCTTGAATTTATTTCAAAAGTGACCTGGGTGCTGTTTATCGTGCTTTGGGCAGTAATCCGCTACAAGCCGAACAGAAAATCGAGAAAAGTGAACAAGACGGTTACATCCCGAACTCTCAAGGAACGCTTTTCTATGGTCGTTTCTTCTTTCGGGCTTGGTTACATACCGGCGGTATGGATATTTACAGACTATCTGGACGGGTTCGACTATACGCCAGCTATTGTAACCGCGGCGATCGGTACGATTATTTTGTTCATTTCGCTCAGAATGTTCCGCCTTACTCATAAAGCCTTGGGTGCAATGTGGTCTCATTCCCTGGATCTTAGAGAAGATCATAAACTGGTCACGTCAGGCATATATGAGAAAGTACGTCATCCAATGTACACAGCTTTTTGGCTTTGGGCGCTAGGCGCGGCATTCTTGCTACCGAACTGGGTCGCAGGTTTTTCAGGCCTAGTGGGATTCGGTACTCTTTATTTTCTGCGCGTTGGACAGGAAGAGCAGATGATGAAGGACGAATTTGGATCCGAATATGATGCTTACATGCAACGGACCAAAAGAATAATCCCTGGAATTTACTGATAATGTGAATTGTGATTGGTTTGGTCTTGCAAGATCACGTGTTTGTCCATTACACCTTGAACACAATTAGAACACATTAGCTGTCTGTTAAGCATAATGCTGTTTAACATCAAGCTAGTATCAGTTGCCTACAGGTTGTTAAATGCCCGCGTTTTCATTTCGCCCCATGTTAGTAAAAAGTCTGTTAGTTGTTTTAGGTCTAGGCCTTGCTGCCTGCTCAACTTCTAATTCCTCTGAAGCAACCCGTACCAAGGCAAATTCGCCTAATGGTCCAACTGTGGCGGTCAACGCAAAAACACCAAAACAAATCACAACAAGTCTGGCTCAGCGCCCGAGCGAAATTAATGTGAAGGTCAAGGGAAAAGTCACGCGGACCGGTGAAGTTTACCTCCTGCGCGGTCTAGCTAATGTCTTTTCCCGTGGGATGGACACTTTAGGCGTAAAAATGATCCGCAAAGGGTTGGATGCACGTGTTTACAACCACTCTGCATGGCGCTCACTTGCTGACAACATCGTTGTGAGAGCGCGTGCAAAGCAGGTTTCCTATCCGATCATAATTATGGGGCACTCTCTTGGAGCGAACGCTGCTGCCAATATGGCAAAATATCTAGGCGACCGGGGAGTTCGGGTGGATTATGTGGTCGGTTTTGATCCAACTGTAACTACAGTGGTCGGTAAAAACGTAAAACGGGTTGTTAATTTTTATCTGCCAAATGATTCCAATTCCAATGTGGTCAGAAAAGCACCTGGCTTCCGCGGGACACTTAAGAATGTGAATGTGCGCGGTGTGAGGGGTATTACCCACACCACAATTGAAAAAGACGCTAAATTTCATAATGATGTGATAAATCGGACCCTTTCCTTTACTAAAAGAAAGCGTGTAAAGCGAAACAGGAACCGGTAACTAAAACTGGTCACATAATATTCACGGAATTATTAGAATTTTTGCCTATTGGTCATTTGCTTGCGTCAATGACGTTCAATAAGTTCAACATGTTGAGCATGGATGAGTAAATGCTGCTCATGCCATTGCTATTACACAAATTGCCCTGGAGAAAATTTGATGAAAAAAATGTTTGTAGCCGCTGGGATTTTTTCACTAAGCGCCTTTGTTGCACCCAACGCATTTGCAGAAGGTGATGTGGCAAAGGGTGAAGCAGTTTTCAAAAAATGTACTGCTTGTCACCAGATTGGACCAGAAGCCAAGAACAAGGTTGGGCCTCAGCTGAATGGTATTGTTGGTCGCCAAATTGCATCTGTTGAAGGGTATAAGTACGGAAAAGACATTGTTGCTTTGGGTGAAACGGGCGCCACCTGGACGAAGGAAGAGCTCTTCGAATATCTTAAGGACCCCAAAAAATATCTGAGAGCAAAGCTTGATAACAAGAAAGCCAAAAGCAAAATGTCTGCAAAGTTCAAAAAGGAAGATGACCGTAATAATGTGATCGCCTATCTGGAGTCTTTGCAGCCTGCTGAAGAAGAAGCAGCGACAACAAACTAATTCTATCTGAATAATCAGATTAAAAGCCGGGCAGGGAGCCCGGCTTTTTTTATGATCTCAGGAGGAGATTAGTCGTATCTTAGTTCTGTTGCTTTGCCCCTGAACACGATGAATGATAGCGCAGTATAGGCCATTATTGTGGGAAGAACGAAAAGCGTTCCTATCAGAATAATGAAAAGGCTTTCCGGGGCTGCAGCTGCCTCAAATATTGTCAATTTTTCCGGTACCACATATGGATAGAATGAATAAGCGAGCCCTGAAAAGGCGAGTGCAAAGAGTGCAGTTGCACAGATGAATGGAATGTGCCGCCATTGATCCTTCTCATCTGGTAAATGTCTGACAACGATAAACAGAACTGTCACCAAAGCTAGGGACATTATTGGAAGAGGTGCCAGGAAAATGACCTCCGGAAACGAAAACCATTTATCAAATATCCTAGCACTGACCAGTGGACTCGCCGCAGATACCGCAATCAACCCGGCGATCACACCATAGAGTGATTTTTTCGTCCAAAGGACTGCTTTCTTCTGAAGCTTCCGTTCAGTTTTGATTATTAGCCAGGTTGCTCCAATGAAAGCGTAACCTGCGCTCAGGCACAGGGCGATTAGTGATGCGAATAATACATGAGGTCCGGTCCATTCCAGACCGACTATATACAGGCCGAGCATGAATCCCTGAGACAGGCTCGCCATGATAGAGCCCGCGAAAAAGGCTTTGTCCCATAGTGCTTTTCTTGAAACTTGCGCTTTTGCCCGGAATTCGAATGCCACACCGCGCAAAATCAAGCCAATGAGCATGACTGCAACAGGCAGGTATAGGGCTGTGAGTATAGTTCCATGAGCCAAAGGAAATGCAACCAGCAAGAGCCCGGTTGCCAGAACCAACCAGGTTTCGTTTGCATCCCAGAAGGGGCCAATGGATGCGATCATCCGGTCACGCTGATGCTCTTGAGCGAAAGGTGACAGAATCCCCACGCCAAGATCAAAGCCATCCAGGATCACGTAAACCAGGATCGATACACCCATCAAGGTTGCAAAAGCGAGGGGCAGCCAGGTGTTTGGATCTCCGAAAACATACATGGCTATTCTCCCGGAACCACTGCGACTTCCGCGGCGCCTGACAACGGCGTAATCGGATTCAGTTTTTCACCTTTAGCTGCTTTGCCAGCTAGGTAAAACAGGACACCCACATACGCCAGTATCAGAAGCGCGTATATTGTGAGGTAGGCAATGAGTGTTGAAAGAACCATCACAGGTGGCACATCAGCAACTGCTTGTTCTGTCTTCAAGACACCCTCTACTAGCCATGGTTGCCGACCAATTTCAGTTGTGTACCAACCTGCCAAAGTGGCAAGCCATCCAGAAAAACACATGGCCACAAATCCATACAAGACGATGCGAGGCAAATTGCTTGTGCCTTTTCTGTAAATCATAAAGGCGGCAAGCCACGAAATCGCAAGCATCGCAAGACCGGTACCAACCATAATGCGGAATGACCAGAATACCGGTGCCACCGGTGGATGAAGGACTGTGCCATCTTCCGCAACAAAGTCATTTAGACCTGGAACCACACCCTCCGGTGAGTGCTTCAAAATCAGGCTCGCGCCGTTTGGAATTCCCAGTTCAAAGTCGTTAGACCGGGTTTCTTCATTGGGAAGGGCAAACAATAAAAGCGGTTTGTTACTTCCGGTTTCCCAGTTTCCTTCCATGGCAGCAACTTTTTGCGGCTGATGTTCGAGCGTATTGAGCCCATGCATGTCACCCACAAATATCTGAACCGGTATCAGTGTTGCTGCCAATATGACGCCCGTTTTGAGGGCATAAGTTACGGATTGACATGTATCACCTCTGAGTTTGCGGAATGCTGAAAGCCCTGCAATTAGAAATGAGACTGTCAAACCACTCGCCAGCAACATATGAGTTAGGCGATAGGGCATGGACGGATTGAATATGATCGCAAACCAGTCGGTAGCATGTGCCACACCGTCTATCATCTCAAACCCTGCTGGGGTGTGCATCCATGAGTTGAGCACCAAGATCCAGAACGCGCTCATCGTGGTGCCGAATGCCACAAGAAATGTTGCTGTCGTATGTAGCCAGCCAGGCACGCGGGAGAAACCAAAAAGCATAATCCCCAGAAAAACAGCTTCAAGGAAGAACGCTGTTAATATCTCATAGGCGAGTAGTGGACCAGCAATGTTGCCAACCGCCTCCATGAAACCTGGCCAGTTTGTGCCGAATTGGAAGCTCATAGTGATGCCGGAAACAACACCCATGGCGAATGAAAGTGCGAAGACTTTCACCCAGAATCTGTAGGCATTCATCCATGCTTCGTCGCCAGTCTTGTTAAACCTCAATTTGAAAAACAGAAGCACCCAACCAAGCGCAATGGTGATTGTGGGAAACAGGATGTGGAACGAGATGTTTGCACCAAACTGTATTCTTGAAAGAATTAGTGTGTCCATGGTTTCACTCCGCCGTTTTCTTGCGTTTATTGAGACTTGGTATGAGCTTTTCCGTTTTGCCCAGGATGTTTTGTAATTTTGAACCGAGCTGCAGCAACTGTATTAACCGTTCGGTTTCGAGCTTGTTCATATCATCGTACCAACTTGTTAGAAGTTCGATCATCTCTCCTAGCTCAGCAATCTTGCCATGTGCGTACTGGTCTTCCGGGGAGTTCGGTCCCTGGAGCTGCAGTTCACGCAGTTTTGTCAGGGTAGGGTCAATTTCACGTTTTTTGCGCTGCTCAACCAGTGTTCTGACAATCTCCCAAAGGTCATCCGGGGTTGTGAAGTAGTCGCGACGGTCCCCTTGCACATGTTTCAAACGCACAAGGTTCCAGGCCTGCAATTCCTTCAGGCCCATGGACACATTTGAACGGGAAACGCTTATGGCTTCCACAATTTGATCAGCGTTTAGCGGTTTCTCACTCAGAAATAAAACTGCGTAGATTTGACCTACGGTCCTGTTAATACCCCAACGTGAACCCATTTCACCGAAATGGAGCACAAATTCCTGCTGTAGATTGCTGATCATTTTCGCGTCTTTTCAAAGTTTCAGAAATTTCTGAAATTTATATAATGCGAGTGAATCTACTTGTCCAGTTCAACAATTCGCGAGCAGGAAATATCATTCATTCCCGAAAATACCTGTGGGATTTCCATCGATTGTTTCTGTATTTTTGCGGCGCCAATAATCTTTTACACCTTCTTCCCCCATTTCTTCATAGAACGGCACCAATTCGGATTCTGCCCTACTGGATTTAAACTCCATAATGGGAACTCCGGTTCCGCAGGAGGTCTGGACGAGATCGATAGTCAGATCAAAGATTTGGCGACTTCCTGCAATTTCGGGGAACTGAGAAACCGCTTCCGCCCATTCGACATCTCTTGGGTGCAGGACAGTTGCCTGCCCGTAGGTTCTGAGTATCCGGGCATTGCCTTCAAAAGCGCAGAACATCAGGGTCATGCGACCTGTCGCTTGCACATGGGCTGCCGTCTCGTTGCCGCTGCCACTCAAATTCAGCCAACGGATTTTCTGATCATCCAGGATTTTCAGAGTATCCATTCCTTTAGGGGAAACGTTCACCCGGCCGGATACGTCAGCTGTTGCCACGAAGAAGATCTTTTGCTGCTCTATGAAGTGGCGGAGGGTGGTATTGAGTTTGCTAGCTGTTGCCATGGCAGGTTTCCCTTAATGATCGTGATTCATGATTTTTGGACCTGAATAGCAAGTTCCTACTGACAACAAGCTGTCAGCTGGAATTTGCCTTATCGCTATTTTCACTACTCTTACGCACATTACACTATCCAACGAATTCAGGTGTGAAATGTGGATGCGACCATGAAACACTTGTTTGATAAGGGTAGTTGGGGTTCAGTCACAATTGTTTATTATCTGGTCGCTTAGGGTGGGAAGTGGTTGAACATCCAAAACCAGGTTTAGATTACAAGGAATTAGAATGAGCCGCGTTTCTTTTCTTCAAGATGTGCTTTCAAGTGTTTTTGAGCGCAGTAGAATTTTTCGAACTGAAAAAGACAGCCGCAGTATATTGGAATTATGTGATGCCATTCTCTCTGAACAAGGCGAAGTTTCCGGGAGTAATCTTGCAGCCAATATTCTCTATCAGTTTCGGAATCTGGATGTGGAAGCGAAACTCGATTTCTTTTCCCATCTTGCAGAGAATTTCGATCTTGATGCAGAATTGGTCATTCAATCCGCGCAGTCCTATCTGTCCGATCGCAGTGCAACCGCACTGCAAGCCCTCACCCTGACGGCTGAACCCAGACGGCGTGAACTTTTGCGCAGGATAAATCAAACGCCGGGTGCTACCGAATTGCTCGTAAGAATGCGGGAGGATTTGCTGGATATGCTGGCGGATAATCCGCAATTGAAGTGTCTTGATGATGACTTCGAATATCTGTTTTCCTCCTGGTTCAACCGCGGTTTCCTCGTTTTGAAGCCAATTGATTGGAAAACGCCTGCAAATATTCTGGAAAAAATCATCGAGTATGAAGCAGTTCATACCATTAATGACTGGGATGATCTGCGCAGGCGGCTGCAGCCGGAAGACAGAAGCTGTTTTGCCTTTTTCCACCCCGCCATGCCGGAAGAACCGTTGATCTTTGTCGAGGTTGCTTTGACCAATGAAGTTCCCCAATCGGTGAACAAATTGCTTGCGGAATCTCGTGACCTTGTTGACTCGGGAAAGTTTGATACAGCTGTGTTCTATTCAATATCCAATTGCCAAAGAGGATTGCAGGGCGTTTCTTTCGGGAATTTCCTGATCAAGCAGGTGGTGCACGATCTCAAGCAGGATTTCCCCAACCTGTCGACGTTTGTAACGCTGTCACCAATTCCAAGGTTCAGAAGCTGGTTTGCGAAGGAATTTAAAGACTCTGAACTGACAAATATTATGGAAATCCAGCAGGCTTTTGAAAACTTGCAAGTGGATACTGCGGAGGAGGTACTAAAAGACCTCGAAAAGCAGATGAAGATATTGCTGGCCAAGTATTTTCTGGTTGAAAAACGCAGCGATGGTAAGCCGATTGATCCGGTTGCGCGTTTTCACCTGGGAAATGGAGCTTCGCTTCTGCGATTTAACTGGATGGCAGACATTACAGAAAATGGCTTGCGCCAATCAGCGGGAATGATGGTCAACTACAAGTACGACCTGTCAACTGTGGAAACGAACCACGAGACTTATGTGGGTGAAGGGACTGTCAACACAACACGGGAAATCAGGTCGTTGGCTAAATCTGATCTGAAGTAGATTAACAGTACGCAATTTCAGAGGCATCAGCGCTTTTTGATGCCACGCACCATAATGTTCACGAACTCCGTCACCTGCCTGTCCAGTTCTTCTCTTGGCACGGCGATGAACCGCTCTTGCAGACACACGGAGATAATTCCGTGAACTGCTGCAAAAAGTGAACGTGATAGGGTCGCCACTTCATTTTCGGTCAGATCGGGGTCAATCATGATGAGCGGTTCGACAATATGTTCGAACAAGACTGCGTGTTCAGCCAGATGCCAATCGGGAACTTCCTGCCCATCCGGCATTCGGTGATCAAACAGGGCTGACCACTGATTAAGGTTGTCGCATGCAAAAGCCAGATAACCTCTCGCCAGTTCCACTAACCGCTTTAGGGGATCGTTATTGGCTTTGGCTATGGCTGCCAACTCATTGCCCAGTCGACCAAGGGTAATCGAGTTCACATGCAAGACCAGATTGTCCAGATCCTTGTATGCATTATAAAGACCACCAAGGGCACAACCTGCATCGGCAGTGATATCGCGGGCGCGTAGGTGCTCGAGACCACTTTCTGCGATCCGATCATGTGCGGCCTT
>CAWUJF010000011.1:0-16066 GCA_963922405.1 uncultured Hyphomicrobiales bacterium
CGATGAAATCAAGCAGGCCATAGTCGCGAACTTTCACCTCGTTAACATTGGCAGAAGCCCAACCAGGTGCACCGATCCACATCTCGCCCTTGCCGTCGCCATCGCTGTCCATCTTGGCAGCTACATCCGGACGACCGAGGTCTGCAATGTCGGTGATATTGTTAGCTTCGCCGAAGTCTTTCGAAACACAGAAGCCCTGATTGCCTTCATATGGATTGCTGGAAAGCTGAACTGTTCCTGCGCCATCGACATATTTCTTTGTGAAACTTTCCTGGTTTGGCAGCCAGACATCCGGATGCACATCGATGTCACCCTTGCCCTGATCCATAGCCTGGAAGATTGTAGCATTGTTACCGGGTACGAGACCGGCTTCGCCGCCAATTCTACTTTCCACTACCTCTTTCAAAAGATGCGCAATCGCTTGTGCCCCTGTCCAGGACGGCACACCGATATTGACCTTTTCAGCAGCCAATGATGCGCTTGATAACAAGCCAATAGCGCTGGCTAATGTTAGTGCTTTGATAGTTCTCTTCATGATTTTCTCCCTTTCGATCACTAAACTAAAAACTAAATTTCTTCTTTCAGCAATATCCCCTCATCTGCAAATAGAGCAGCAGATCTGCCTGTATGCAAGAAAAGAACAATATCGGCAGGCCTAAAAATTCCCTGTCTCACTATTCCAATTAAATCTGCTACTCCTTTTGCTGAATAATTCCGGGTCCAGTGAAGTACCTTCAAAAAGTGCAGCCTTATAAACGCTCCCAGCACAAACTCCGATGTTCGGCTATGATTGTGGTTCCGTGTAATAGGGTAAGTTTTCAACCCTCGGCACATAGGTTCCTTCTTCTCTCAAGCTTTGTACGTGGGCAGTGATTTCCTCCAGAGGTGCAAACCAAACATCTTTGGTTTCGAGTGTCTTTTCGAGCCATTGTTCAACAAGCCGCCAGCGTGCAAGCCTGCCTGTCAAAAACGGATGCACGATCAGCATGAAAAATCCGCCAGCTTCATATTGGGCATCAAACTCCTCCCAAAAACCATGCAGTCCCGCTGATGGTCCCCGGACCGGCATCATATATCCGATCTCATCATAATGCGCGAAAGGTGGCCAATCATCCGTACCCCAATGAACCGGCATTTCGTAAAGTTCGCCAGCATCTGTTTGCATCAGATAAGGAATATCATCTGCCATCAACGAAGAATCGTATCGGAAATCATGCTCAATCAGCAGATCAATAACTTCTTGAGTAACGTTATAAACCGGCGCCCGGTAGCCTCGAGGTTTGCCACCAATAATCCTTGAATAGGAATCCAGTGCTTTCTCAACCCATTGGCGTTGATTGCCTTTTGTCACAATCGGATCTTCATGGATCCAACCATGGTGTCCGATTTCATGCCCTTCTTTGAGGATGAGCTCGACAGTTTCGGCGTATTGTTCGATGCACCAACCGGGAATGAAGAAAGACTGCTTGATACCGAACTTCCTATAGGTTTCTAGAATTCGAGGAACTGCTACCGTGGGGCCGTATCGCCCCATGCTGATTGGATAAAGTCTATCATAGCTGTCGTGTGGGCGGGCAATGTGGATCAAGCTGTCAGCATCCATGTCAAATGTGATGGCGCATGCGCATTTAGCACCGTTTGGCCAGGGAATGGGATTTGCGATCATGCTTGCTCCTCCAACACATGGCCACTTTCAACCGGCCAGCTGAGATATAATTTGGCTTCTGATTTCATATCGAGATCGCCCAATTCTCGCTCTTGAACCTGACACTTGAACTCTGTTCCGTTCGGCCCTTCCAAAAACAGCGTTACAACTGAGCCGATGAACTCCTCAGAAATCAATGTGACGGGCAAAGCATTGCTAGTCGACTTTGAAGTTGGTTTTTTGGTGTGAAGTTGCATGAAGTCCGCTGAGACTGAGAAACTCAGATCATCACCTGCTTTTACTCCAGTTGTTCCTTTCACCGGGATTTTAAACACACCGGCGGGTGTCTCCACATCAATTGCCTTGGAACCTATTTTGGAAACTTTGCCCGAAATAATATTATTGCGCCCAACAAACTCAGCTACAAACCGGTTTTTCGGAGAACGGTATATATCTTTGGAAGTCCCCATTTGGGCAATTGTGCCATTACCCATGATGATCACTCTATCTGCCATAGCAAATGCTTCAGACTGGGAATGAGTCACATAAACAAAGGTGATGCCAAGTTCCTTCTGCAAACGCGTCAATACCTGCTGCATACGGATGACGAGATGCGCATCGAGTGCAGATAGCGGTTCGTCCAACAAGAGAATTTCAGGCTCAGTCACCAGTGCACGCGCGAGTGCCACGCGCTGACGCTGACCGCCGGAAAGCTGGGAAATATCTCGAGTTGCGAATTCTGCAATCTCCATTCTCTCTAGCCATTTGGTGGCCCTTTCGCGACGTTCCGCAGCTTCTATTCCGCGCATCTTCAGGCCAAACTCCACATTTTGCTGCACGTTCAGGAAAGGGAACAGGGCGAGTGACTGCCAGACAAGCGGTGTATCGCGTTCATTTGCACTTACCTCATTCATGCGTTTCCCGTTGATACGGATTTCGCCTTCATCAGGTGTCTCGAGACCAGCCAGCATTCTGAGACTGGTGGTTTTCCCGCATCCTGACGGGCCCATGAGTGAGACGAATTCTCCGCGATTGATCGAGAAGGATACGTTGTTCACAGCGGCAAAGTCGCCGAACCGTTTTGTAACACCATCAAACTCAATAAGAGGTTCGGACATATTAAGACGCGTCCTTGTTCTGTTTGGACATGTAGAAGAGTTGAGCCGCAATAACGAGAGTCATGGAAGTGAGGAACACAAAGCTGCCAATTGCGTTGACGCGAGGATCAATATTGCCCTGGACGATTTCCAATATGACCACGGGAATAGTTTTGTTGAGGCCAGACACAAACCATGCAACGGCGAATTCATCAAAGGAAACAGCGGCAGTGAGACACAGCGCAGATATGATTGCGGGCTTTGCAAATGGTACGATGACATAGCGCATTGCTGCCCACTCGTTAGCACCGAGATTCCAGGCTGCAGCTTCGAGACTTTCATCCATTTGTGAAAGCCTCAAGCGAATGATCGCCATTGCGAAAGGAGCGGTCAATACCGTATGGGCGAGGATGATTGACCATACCTGGCCTGATGCTCCAATGCGTGACAACCACGCAAGCATAGCGAGTGCCATGATTATCAATGGAATGGTTGGTGGCAAAAGTGCTAATGCCAGATAGGCACCTTTGAAGCGGAAGTTGTAGCGGAAGTCCGTATAAGCTGTGCAGAAGCCAATGAAAGTTGCAAGCACTGCAGTGCTAACAGAAACAAGCAAACTGCGTCCTGCTGCCTCCCAAACTTCCGGATCCGCAAAAATTGCCTGATACCATTCCAGGGAGAATTCGCCCAAAGGAATGGTTGGAAACCTCTGTGAGTTGAACGAAAAAATCACACTTGCCAGGATAGGCGAAAATACGAAAATGAACACAAGGGCCAGATAGGACCACAAAAGCCATTTCAAAGTGCTGCCTTTCATGAACGCCCCCGCTTAGCATAGGCGGCGTAGATTGCTGCGAAAGCAATCGTGAAAAGCGTGATCATCATCGTGATGGCAACCACTGCTGCACGTGGCCATTGCTGGCCAGACTTTGTTTGATCAATAATCAGGATCGGCAGGGTCGGTGGTTTTGAACCTCCCAGATAATAGGGTGCAACGAAGTCTCCGAAAGACAGGATAAAGCAGAAGACAGCACCAATAATCAATCCTACCTTGGCCAGTGGAACAATGACCGTGAAAACCGTACGCATTCTGCCGCATCCAAGGTTATGTGCAGCCTCGATCAGGGATCGATCGACCTGTGCCAATGATATTGTCTGCAAGATGATTACGAGTGGCAGGGTTAGCGTCATGTATCCGACGATTGTGCCAAACATTGTGTTGAGCATTGTGTATGGACCCAGACCAACATAGCCCAACATGGCATTCACCACTCCACTCTCGGCAAGGATTACGTACCAAGAGAACGTGCGTACCAGGTAGCTGGTGAAGAAGGGAATAATCAGCAGAAAAATAGCCCACCGCCTTGCGCCAGCCGAGACCTTGAATGCCAGTGCATAACTGGCGGGAAATGCCAGCAAAGTACAAATGAGTGTGGCTGATGTGGCGAGGCCGAAGGTGTAGAGATAGCTGTCCCAGAAATAATCGCGGCCAAACATTTTGACCCAGTTTTTCATTTCGAAGGCTTCTACCATCCGGTAGTTCCTCACGAGGAAGAACGACATGGCGACCATCAAAGCCAGAGGACCTATGAAAAACAGAAATTGCCAGACAATAATCGGCAATCGCCAAGTCATGCGATAGGCAAGACCACTCTTGTTCGGATCAGATTGCGCCATGTTTGCAGCCGTAAAAGAATCTAGCTTCCGCCGACAATGCCGGCAGAAGCAAACAATACATCAAAACCTCGATCAGGCGTTTTTGTATTCGGACCAGAAGTCGTTCCAGTCTTCCAAAGACTGCTGTTTCGGAATATCGCGATAATGAATGCGACCTTCTTTCACCAGTGTGATTGGATCGTTAGGCATACCATCCACCTGTCCGGTACGCTCAGCTTCCTTTTTGTCCACTTCATTGAGCTTGGCACGACCAGCTTTGGTGATGCAGAAACCCGGATAAGCAGCCATCTGCGCTGACTTTACCTGTCCTTCTGGAGACAGCATATACTGGATGAATTTCTTGACCATATCGGCCTTCTCTGAACCCTTGCCGATACAATAACTCTCAGTCCACTGAATGCCGCCCTCTTTAGGAACGACAGAAGCAACTGGTGCGCCATCTTTTTCAAGGACACCGGTGATCCAGTCTCCAATCCCGCACATGGCAAGCATTTCGCCATTCTTTAGGGAATTGAATGTTCCACCATAATCAAAGTAGCCACCCACTTGTGGTCGCATGCTCAGTGTTGTTTCCTGAACCTTGGCCCACTTGTCATCATCAAGATCCCAAAGACCTGCACCGTTACCGTTATACAGACTAATCATGCCAAGGCTTGGCAGATGCCAGTCGAAATGACCCACTTTTCCTTTCACGCCTTCTTTCCAGAAACAGGAATAGCTTTCAGCTTCCTTGGCAGTAATTGCATTCTTATTGTAGGAAACACCCAGATGACCAAAACGCACCATCATTGAATGCAATTTACCATCAGCCCAGTGGCCTGGGAACTTGGTGAAATCCTCATGCAGCATATCGTCAAAATTGTAATCTGCAGCATTGAGTTCTTCGATGTATCCGGCTGCATTCAACTGCTGTACGAATTCTGCATCAGAGAGGATTACGTCATAAGTGCCGGGAGGTGATTGCGCGATCAACGCAAGCATGTTGTCACCACCAGCATAGTATTTAGGTTTAAATTTCACATTATTGGCCGCTTCAAACTCACCGACAATGTCTGGCTCACCATGGCCATACCAGGCCAGCATATTAATCTCCGTTGTTTGAGCCCAGGCACGATTCACAAACGGCATGGCCAAAGCGCTGGCCCCTGCATATTTCAGTACTTCCCTGCGGCTAGGCTTCAACAATGGGTTCTTGGTATCTTTTACCATTATATTATTACTCCAGTTAGCCTTGCATCTCTCTCCAGAAGAAAACGTATCTTGTGTTTCGCGGCAGAGTCCAGTCCCGGACGAAAAAAAGCTCGCGAAATCATTGACCTGTTGATAAGTTCGCGATCGGAAGGAAGTGCCTTGAACAGATTTGAATTTCGGAAATCCTTTGGTTCCAGCCAAGCAGTAGTATTGCCAGTCATTCACGTCATCGACATTGAACAGACCAAACGGAACATTGAACTTGCTATTGCCGGGGGCTGTCCGGGTGTCTTCCTGATTAATCATGATTTCGGCATCGAAGAGTTCCTGCCAATTATTTCTGCTGCACGGAAGCAATTTCCGGAGATCTGGCTTGGAATAAATTTTCTTGCGGTTACAGGCAAGAAAGCTTTCCCTGTACTGGCAAGGCTGGAGAGTGATGGCACCAAAATTGATGGCTATTGGGGTGATGATGCGCGTATTGATGAGCATTCGGCGATTGACCAGCAATCCGAGGCTGCTGAAATTCTTGATGTGAAGCGTGCTGTTGAATGGAATGGATTGTATTTTGGCGGCACAGCTTTCAAGAAGCAAAGGGAAGTTAATCCGGCTGACTATTCGACTTCCGCGAAAACTGCATGCGACTACATGGATGTGGTGACAACCTCGGGCGTTGCGACCGGAATGGCTGCCGACACTTCAAAGATTGACACATTTCGACAAGCTTGCGGAGACAAACCGATTGCACTTGCTTCCGGGATCACACCCGAAAACCTTTACCTATATGTGGAGCTGGTGGATTGCCTGATGGTAGCGACCGGCATCAACCAGGAAGGCGATTTTTACAATATTGACCCGGAACGCCTGAAGCGACTTTTTGAAAATCTGGAGGGGTAGGAAATGACTACAGAGGAACAACCGAGAGACAAGGGGCCGAGGGATGATCGCTGGTATTTCCCGCTAATGGCTCCCAATACCAAAGGTGGCAAATTTGCCTGGCTTGATCCCACTTCAATTTACATAAATGGTGAAGCATTTCATGATCTGCTTGATGACCTCTGCGCAGAATTAGATGCCAATACAATAGATGTGGTGGCCGGATTGGACGCTATGGGTTTTGTTTTGGGCGCAGGTATCGCAACCCGGATCGGGAGAGGATTTCTTCCCATTCGCAAAGCGGGCAAACTGTGCGTGGATACTGACAGCGCAGAATATACCAATTACACGGGGCGCACCCAATCGATGGAGATGCGCCTTCCGGCTTTTGCGCCCGGCACCCGTGTCTTACTAGTTGATCAATGGATCGAGACAGGTGGCTCCATGCACGGTGCAATCCAGCTTGTGGAACAGCAAAAAGGTGAGGTGGCTGGACTTGTTACCATCGTTATGGAAACCAATGACAACACAAATACCTATCGCGAGAAATACCATTGCGTGACTGCAATACAGCCCGGAACGGAATGGCAACGTCAGGCAGATGCCCAATATCTCGAAAGTTTCAGGAGCTACAATCCAGAAGATGCGTTTCCGATGTGAGCGATCAGATAGAGTACATTGATATTTGACTCGTGATAAATTTATCACACACTTTGGGATTAGTGATTCTACCGGTAGCCATGAGAGAAACTTTACAGTATTAGAAACGCTCGCCAGGCCATGAGGCCAAATTAAAACCCCTTTTTGAAAAGGAACAAAACATGCTTGGTATCGTTTCTGTCCTTTCGGGGCATGTCGGATCTTAAAGCGTTTTGCTGCAAGCTGACTTCTAATGCTGTCTGATTGACAGCTTTTGATTTCTTAAAAATTCGGATTTATCTCATGGGCAATTCTCTCATGGGTCGCGATGCGTCTTGCAATAGGGCTGGCGCACCGATTCACACATTCTATTCGTCCAACGCCTGGATTGAGGGGCGTGCGGAGGAACAACTAACTCAAACTGCAAACCTTGAAGGGGTTCAAAAAATAGCTGCATTTCCGGATCTGCATCCGGGGAAATATGGTCCTGTTGGTTGTGCTGTTCTTGGTAGCAAACTTTACCCAGCTCTTGTCGGCAACGACATTGGCTGCGGCATGGCATTGTTCGAACTCGATCTTTCGCCGCGTCGCATAAAGCTCCACAAGACAGAAAAGCAACTGCGAAAAATTGGTGATCCTGATGATACGGATTATGCAGAAAGACTTGAAGCAGAAGGCCTTCCCTTTGATATGTGGCCCAACGCTCTGGGCACAATTGGAGGTGGCAATCATTTCTGTGAACTTCAATTGTGCCGCGATGCAGCAGACAACACTCTGGACACAAATCACGCTTTCCTTTTGGTGCACTCCGGCTCCCGTGGTCTAGGCAACGCTATTCTTATGAAATATCTGGCTTCTGGCGTTGAAGGTATCAACGGTGATGATGCTGAGGCCTATCTGGAAGAGCATGATGAAGCAGTGATCTGGGCAAAGTTAAACCGTCGTGTAATCGCTGAACGTGCTGCGTCCGCATTACGTGCAGACGTTCAACTGATCGTTGATAATGTTCATAATCTGATCACTCGTGAATTCGGTGGTTTTCTACATCGAAAGGGCGCGGCCATCGCAGGTGGAATGGTGCCTTTGGCGGGGTCTCGTTCGACTGAAAGCTATCTGATTGATACATCTCTGTGTCCCGAAAACACGTTGGCATCATGTGCCCATGGTTCGGGTCGGAAGTTTGACCGCCGCTCCATGCATGGCCGTGTCAGCTCCAAGAAGTCCAGTATCGAAGCCTTGAACAGAAACGCGTTTGGCGGACGAGTGATCTGCGAAGATAAGTCGCTTTTGATAGAAGAAGCGCCCTCAGCTTACAAGTCGAGCGCGAGTGTTCTTGCTGATCTGGAAATGAACGGGATTGCTACCCTCAAGGCTACTTTGGAACCTTTGATCACATTCAAAAAAGTCAGAGAGGAGTGGCGAAAATGACAAAAGCAATTACGCTCCTGGTTAGCAGTGGCGGCGGGCCAGTTGAATGCCGTCAAGCCGTTGCGCATATTCTTCGGGCTATGTCTCGGGAGGCTCAAACCTCTGGGGTTGATATTGATGTTGCCGGTGAAGCTGCACCGAACGGACCGAAGTCTGCGGTCGTGCGTTTGCATGCTGAAGGTGCCCGTGAGTTGGCCAGCAGGTGGCTTGGTACAATTCAATGGATCTGTAAAAGCCAAATTCGAAAAAGCCACAAACGGCAGAACTGGTTTGTTGGTATTTTTGAACTGCCTGATGTTGATCAGACTGAAAAGTGCGACATCGCAACAATTCGATTTGAAACCTTTCGCGCTGGCGGCCCCGGAGGACAGCACCAAAACACAACAGACAGTGCAGTGCGCGCCACATGTACAATTACTGGCATATCTGTTGTTGTTCGCGATGGCCGTTCTCAGCATCGAAACAAGGCAATTGCCGTTGAAAGGCTGCAAACCCTGCTAGGCACGCACAAAGATCTGCAAGAGTCTTTGCGCAAGCAAAAGCAAAATCATCTTCATCATCAATTAGAGCGCGGCAATCCGGTTCGCCGGTTCAAAGGTGCTTCATTCAAGGAGGTGAAATGAGTAGAAAACGCTGAAGACAGGAAAGCTGATTATAGAATCTGACTTAGAAATTCTTTCGTTCTGGGGTCTTTGGCACTGTCAAAGAACGTTGCAGGTGGTCCGTGTTCAACGATAACCCCTCGGTCCGTGAAGTAAATATGATCAGCCACTTCACGGGCAAAACCCATTTCATGGGTTACAAGGATACAGGTCATGCCATCCTCAGCAAGGTCTTTGATCGTCACAAGAACTTCCTTGACTGTTTCAGGGTCAAGCGCTGCAGTAACTTCATCAAACAGCATCACATCAGGGTTCATGGCCAAAGATCGAGCTATAGCGACGCGTTGTTGCTGTCCACCTGACAGTTCGCCGGGATAATTGTTTTCCTTTCCATCCAGGCGGACTTTCTTGATCAGTTTTCTGGCGCGTTCTTCCACTTCCTCTTTGGGCTGCTTCAGGACTTTAACCGGCGCCATCATCACGTTTTCCAACGCAGTCTTGTGAGGAAAAAGATTGTATTGCTGGAATACCATGCCGACTTTCTTGCGTAGCTCCAGTTTGTCCAGCTTGATATCATGGACCTCCTGCCCTTCAACCTTGATTGAGCCTGCCTGAATATCGTTGAGAGCATTTATGCATCTGATCAAAGTCGACTTACCAGAGCCAGATGGACCGATGATACAGATCACTTCTCCCTTCATCACATCGAGCGAGATGCCCTTTAATACTTCCAATTCGCCAAAGGATTTATGCACATCTTTGATGGAGACAATTGGTTGGTCCGGTGTCCAGTTTTCAGAACTCATGATTGCCTCCTAAAGTTTAACCGAATAACGGCGTTCAAGCGCAATTGTCGCTCTCGCTATGGGGTAGCAATAAGCAAAGAAAATGAACAATGCGAAACCGTAAAATGGGACGAGCAGTTCCGGTCGGTTGTTTTCCGCTTCGATGGCTTGTCTGCTCAGTGTGATAATTTCTTCCACACCCAACAGGGAACATAACGGGGTGGCCATGGTCAGGATTGCATACCAGTTCATCCATGGTGGGATCATACGCTTGAAGCATTGAGGTAAAATGATTTGCCACAAGGTCTGTTGACGCGAAAATGCAAGAGATTCTGACGCTTCCCACTGACCACTCGGGACTGACTGGACAGCACCGCGAACAATTTCTGCAATGTTCGCCATGATAGGCAGGCATAATCCAAATACAGCCTTCATCCAGTCCGGAATGCGGAACGTTACACCACCGACTTCCACCTCAAAGGGTAGTGCCAATAGCACGATGAACAACAATACCAGCCATGGAGAATTCCTGAAGGTCTGGGTTATAATCTGTGCCGGAACTCTTATCACCGAATTAGGTGAAATCTGCATGAGACCCAGAATGATCCCGGCAATTGTTCCGATAAGCATGGCAAAAAACGAGATCAGGATGTTGAAGAGGAAGCCACTTGTCACGATGAAGGGTATCCATTTGATCAACGCCTGAAACGCTTCGGTGTAACCGTAGCCATTGGCTGCAAATGCTAATGACGGCCACAGCAGGATGATCGCCATTCCGATAAACCAGGCATATATGGGTATTGACGCAAGCCAGCGGGAGAATAGGAGATCATCTGCTTCTCCTGCAGCGCGCGCCTTGAAGGGTTTGAGCACCGGTAAATCGGTATCTGGCTTGGTTGTAATGCCGGGAATTTTGTTTTGAAACATATCTCTAGTTCCCATATCCCGGTATTTTCATTGCACGTTCCCATCGATGCATGCCGTAAACCAGAATGCCCACGAGCAATATGAAAGCCACAAACAAAAGGAGCATTGTGGGGTATTGGGCACTGGGGAAATCATTCCAGATGCCAACGCTTTCATAAAGCAGTTCAGGCACAGCGATGCCTATCGCCTGGGTGGTTGTTTTAACAAGGTTGACCAGATTGTTATTAAGTGCCGGCAAGGAAACCCTGAATGCCAATGGCAATACCACTTCAGTGTAGGTCTGCAGCCTGCTGAACCCTAAAGAACTTGCTGCTTCCCGTGTAGATTCCGGAACGGCCTCAATTCCTGATCGGAAGATCTCCACATTAAAAGCACCGGCAAAGAAGGAAAGCGATATGATCGCCCAGCCAACATTCGAGATGATGGGATATTCTGTCCAACCATCATCACCGAGTATTGTTGGTGTAAACTGGCCAAGTGCGAAATAAAAAAACAGAAGCTGGACAAATGGTGGGGTGTTGCGAAAGAACTGGATATAGCCCTGTACAGAACGACGAACCCACGCGTTAGAAGAACCCTGGAGCCAGGCACCAACGACACCAATGATGACTGAAAATATCACGCACGCGACCGACAAAATCAGCGTGTATTTCATCCCGCTGACTATTCTGTTCCATTGCCGTTCATCGTAAAAAAAGATGAAATTCCAGCGCGGATATTCTTCCGCCATTTGTCGAAAGAACTCGGTGAATGCCTCCAGCATTCAATCCCCTCCCGTATGCGAGGCGGGTTAAGCCCCGCCTCAAACCATCTTACGACTTACTTTGCCAACCAGTCAGCATATTTGTCTTTCTGATCAACCAGATATTTTGTCGGCTGAATGCCCCATTTCTTCTCCAGTTCTATCAACTGGCCAGTTTGGTGCATGTTGAAAATCAATCCGGACATGAAGTTGCCGAAGACGCAATCACGTTCTGCGATTGGAACTGCAAGACCCCATGGGTTGTCATCTTCGGAAGCAAGCGGCATCTCGAATTGATCAAACTCACCTGAAGCCAGATCGGAGCCAATGGATGAATCATCATATACCCAGGCAACACACTTCTTATCACGCAGAGCCTGTTTTGCTTCCGCATTTCCGGTAAAGGCAACCACATTTACCCCGTAACGGTTGGTCACAACCTGATTGTAGAATGCGCCTTGCTTGCCACATACGTCCTTACCGCGCAGATCTTCCCAGCTTTTAAAGCCCAAAGCCTTTGGAGCCATAATGTTTGTGCCTGAAGTATAGTATGGTGGTGAAGTAATGCCGACGATTTTACGGCGATCTTCCCGGTCAGACATGGTTGCGATGAACATGTCTGTTTTGCCCTGTTCCAGGAACTGCATCCGGTTTGAGGATTGAACAGCCACTGTTTCCAATTCGACACCCATGGCATCAGCCATTGCTTGAGCAATATCGATTTCCATGCCAACAATGGCACCGCTTGCATCACGGAAACCCCAAGGCTTGTAATCCGCCTTAACGCCGACAACTACTTTGCCGCGTTCCATGACTTTATTCCAGACATCATTGGTACATGCTGCATGAGCAGAGGCGACCATGATGCTGAACGCACTCGCCGTGGCCAAAGTCTTTGTAATAAGTTTTTTGAGCATTGATTGTCCTCCCTTTGCTCCACTTTCCTAAAAACTAAATGTAATCACCAATAGCGTGAGCTGTTTTTTCCACGCTATCAATTCTCTTGTTTGCTTCGTCACCCCAGCGCCTGACTACCATTCCCGTCAAAATTTCCAGCAATGTCAAGACCGCAACATAGGATGGGAAGAACTGAGGGCTGTCAGTTGGAACCAGAATAGAGTGAGAAGAGTGTTTCAGTACCGGTGAAGAAATGTCATCGGTTATTGAAATTACAGACGCTCCATAACCGGATGTGAGCTCCGCTATTTGAACCGTGCGGCGTATGTAAGGTTGAATTGAAACGACTAAGATTACGGTTTCATCATCTATTTCTGAGAGCAGCGATGATGAGGAGTGCTGACTGTCAGTCATAACTGTCCAACCGGGATTTGCAATGCTCATCATGTGATGAAGATATTCAAGTATTGCTCGACTACTGAGAGCTCCTACCAAAATCACTTTCTTCGCTTCAGAAAGCTTGTCGGCGATATCAGCCAGATACTCTAAATCCAGTTTGCCTATCAATTGCGTAATATTTTCAACGGTGGACGCAGCGTGACGTTCTGCAAAAGAACCTCTGCTTTTTTCGGCATCACCCGGACTGTCCTGCATGGCAAAGGCGCGTTGAGCCAATGTCATTGAATTCCGTTTCAATTCCGACCGACACACATCTTTCAGGTTCTCGTATCCGTCAAACCCCACTGCCCGCGCTAATCGGGAAAATGTGGGAGGTGTTAGGCCACTCCGCCGAGCAATCTGCCTTAAGGAATGCGTTGCCACATCTGCGCGGTTATCCAAAATGTAACGTGCCGCATGTTTAAGTTGCGGGCTCAGTTCCTGAAAATTCTTGCTCAAGGCATTGTGTAATTGACTTGCTGTGGCGACCATGCAGATTTACAATTGTTTCTATATTGATGAATTATTGAAACATATGTAACAATTCATTGCAACGCATATTGAGGATTAAAAATGTCAACCAGCCTACCGAGTCATGCTTCTGTTGTGGTTGTGGGCGGTGGTGTGATGGGCTGTTCGACACTCTACCATTTGGCAAAAAATGGTATTTCGGATGCAATATTGCTTGAGCGCAACCAACTCACATCCGGAACCACCTGGCATTCTGCGGCACAGGTTCGTGCCTTAAGGTCCACCAAAAACCTGACAGATCTGATCAAATATTCAATTGATCTATATTCAAAGCTTGAAGAGGAAACAGGCCAACAGACCGGGTGGATAAACAAGGGGTCGCTTTCAATTGCAACCAGTGAAGACCGGCTTATTCATATCAAACGCCAGGAAGCTCTGGCGGGTTTGTTTGGTGTAAATGCGGAGTCAATTTCTACCGAAGCAGCCCTTGAACGATGGCCCATGATGAATGCGGAAGATGTGATCGGTGCAGTTTGGTCACCAGATGATGGCCGGGTAAGTCCTTCAGATTTGTGTGCCGCCCTTGTGAAGGGTGCTAAATCAAAAGGCGCTCGGTTATTTGAAAACACCGGGGTCACAGGTATCCTTACGAAAGATAATCGAGTTGTCGGCATAAAAACTGATGCAGGCGAAATCAGCTGTGATGCAATTGCCTTGTGCACGGGATTGTGGAGTCGCGAAGCAGCAAAAATGGGTGGCGCCGAGGTGCCAATGTGGCCATGCGAACATTTCTATCTTCTAACTAAACCCATAGACGGAATTTCAGGCAATCTGCCGACACTTTCTGATCATGACAGTCATCTTTATATTCGCGATGACAGCGGGGGATTGTTGGTTGGGTGTTTTGAACCCATAGGGAAACCCATTTCAGCGGAAAAGCTGGGTGAAGATTTTGTGTTTCAGCTTCTGCCGGAGGATTGGGATCATTTTGAGCCGATGATGTTAAATGCCCTTCATCGTCTACCTGCTTTAGAGAATGCTGAAGTCAAGATGCTTCTCAATGGACCGGAAAGTTTCACTCCGGATGGATCATTCCTGCTTGGTGAGACCGCGGAAACCAAAGGTTTGTTTTTGGGCTGCGGGATGAACTCTGTGGGCGTGGCGACCGGCGGTGGTGCGGGAATGGCACTGGCTCATGCAATCGAACATGGGCATACTCCAACTGACCTCCATGAAGCGGATCCAAAACGGTTTGCACCGGAATTCAATTGCGCAAAAGCATTGACCGAGCGCGTTCCTGAAGTTTTGGGCAAGCATTATGAAATTACCTATCCGGGCAGACAATGGATTAGTAGTCGCAATCTCAAGAAGGCTCCATTGCATGAAATCTGGAAAAAGGAGAAAGCTCACTTTGGGCAGTTTGGTTCCTGGGAGCGCCCCTTATATTTTGCCAAATCAGAAGAACCGCGGGAGACATTCGGAAAGCCGGAATGGCATGATCAAGTCGCCAATGAAGTGCGGGCTGCACATGAAAACGCTGCGATCTTCGATCAATCGACATTCGGTAAGGTTGAGGTGAAGGGCCAAGATGCGTGCGAGTTTCTTGATCGGGTATGCGCTAACCATATGGATCGCGAGCCGGGTTCGGCAATTTACACTGCAATGCTCAATGAGAGAGGTGGATTTGAGAGTGATCTGACTGCAATCAGGATCTCAGAGGATCACTACCGATTGTTTGTGGGAACAACCGCTATCAAACGAGATTTGAGCTGGCTTAGATCTCAATTAAAAGTAGACGAGAATGTTCAATTGACTGACTCCACAACAGAATATGGTGTGATTGGATTGATGGGACCCAATTCATCAAAAATTGCGAAAGAGATTGGTGCCGATGAGCTTAATCATCTTGGATATTTTCAGGCTGGAGAAGCGTACATCGCTGATTGTCATGTGAGAGCGGTGAGACTTTCCTATGTTGGTGAAGCTGGTTGGGAAATAACCTGCCGGGCTGAAAATACTGGTTTGATTTATGAAGTTCTACGCCAACATGGGGCTACTCCAGCTGGCCTTTTTGCCCAGACATCAATGCGCATCGAGAAAAGATTTCTGGCTTACGGACATGAATTGGATACAGAAATTACACCCTTGGAAGCCGGGCTCGGGTTTGCGGTCGTGTGGGATAAGGAATTTATTGGCAAGAATGCTCTGGCTAAAAAGCGGGCAACCGCAACCAACCGGATCGTTACAATAGTATTTGAAGATCAGGAGGCTGTACCAATTGGGAATGAACCCGTGCTCTATCAGAATCAGATTGTCGGAAAAACCACATCAGCAGCTTTTGGACATCGGATTGGAAAACCCGTAGCCATCGCCGATATTCAGCCAGACTTTTCTGTACTTGAAGGGTTGAAGGTTCAGACAAATATCGCAGGTGCTGAGTTTACCGGACATATCTCAATCAAACCTGTATTTGATGCGAAAGGTAACCGTATGCGGCGTCCTCATTGAGTTCACTAAACACGAGAAACTCTGCAGCAAAATACTAGATCATATAATTTTTTGCTGGTGCCCAGAAGAGGACTCGAACCTCCACGGCCTTGCGGCCACTGGCACCTGAAGCCAGCGCGTCTACCAATTCCGCCATCTGGGCA
>CAWUJF010000012.1:0-15938 GCA_963922405.1 uncultured Hyphomicrobiales bacterium
TTGTTTCGCCGGTTTGGATCGCACCAACAGCCTCAGCTTGTTTGAAATCCTCAAACTGGCGGGCAATTTTGGCAATCCTGGAGTCGAAGATGGTGTATGCTTCTCCACCTGGCTGAGCCAGTACGGCCTGGGCAGCCTCTGAATAACCTTGTGACTCGTCCCAGAACCGGTTTCCGTTCCGGTTTACCTGAAATCCACCTTCAGTGATCACAGCCCATGTGATCAATATGCCTTGCGGATGGGCCACATTGCCATGTCCCTGATAGGCTCCTAGGCTTGCAAGTTTAGCGTCGAGTGCCTCACCCCAGAATAAAGCTTCTCCTTGATTGCTGTTATGACCAAACCAGAGCCCATCCTTGATCTCAGGCATGTATTGCTCAACAAGGGTACGGTTGCCGCCGAAGCCATTGCACGCGAGAATGAGTTTCCGGCAGCCAATGGTCTCCTTTGATCCATCAGGGAGCAACACGGAGACACCCACTATATTTTCGTTCTCAACAAAAAGCGTTGTAGCTCTTCGCTCGCATACAATGTCTATCTGATGCGTTTCACAGGCATTTCGCAGGGCATCGATCAACTCTGATCCGGCCCGGCTCGGCAATCCATGCATGCGGCGTCTGGAATGGCCGGGATAATCAAAGTCGGTCACAACCGAAAAAGGTAATTTGTGTTTTTCAGCAAGCCACTCGATTACCGTTGAAGATGTTTTTGTCAGAACATCCACTAATGCTTGGTCGTTCTCACCTTTTGCCTTGGATTGGATGTCAGTTGCGAAGAGAATTGGATCGTCTTCTATACCTGCGTCCCTTTGAAAGCCGGTGTCTGCGGCTGGAATAAGCCCGGCTGAGAGTGCCGTAGAACCACTGGGCGTTGTATCAGCCTCAACCACCAATACCTGCTGACCGTTTTCATGTGCAGCAAGAGCTGCCACGAGACCGCAAGCTCCAGCGCCGATAATGAGAGTTTCTACATAAAGATCAAACTCTTCTGGTGGGGAGGTAACATTAACCGTCGTCTGTGTCATATCGGGCACCCGCTTTCAGAGTTTCCGTGGTCCCGATCACCTCGTTCAAGCCATCGAAATCAAACATCTTATCTGAAAAAGGTTTGTTGCTGCCATGTTTGTGTAGGCTGCGGTAGTAGTTTTGAGCTGAGTGGGCTAGCGCACGAACTATCCCACCTGGGAAAATGACAATGGAATAACCCATGTGCTCGAGATCTTTCGCGCTGGTAATCGGTGTAGCACCCCCTTCCACCATATTTGCCAGCAACGGAACCCGCCCGCTGAACTGTTTTGAGATACCTTCAAGTTGTTCTGTATTTTGTGGAGCTTCAACAAACAGGACATCAGCTCCAGCTTCCAGATAGGCTTCGGCACGATCAATGGCTGCTGAATAGCCCTCAACTGCGATGGCATCTGTTCGAGCAATTATCAAAGTATTAGGGTCTGCACGGGCATCTGCCATGGCCGATATTTTACCAGACATTTCAGAGGTTGAAATGAGCGATTTATGAGCCAGATGACCACATCTTTTTGGATAGGTTTGGTCTTCCAATTGCAGGGCAGCCGCTCCGGCGCGTTCGTAGACCCTCATGGTGCGTTGAGCGTTGAGGGCATTACCAAACCCTGTATCCGCATCAATGATTACCGGGATTGAGGTTCTGTCAGCGATTAACGCCATAGTGTCGGCCATCTCGCTTGATGTTGTCAGCCCAATGTCGGGCCGTCCGAGCCGTGTGTAGGAAACCGCTGCACCGCTGAGATAAAGAGCTTCAAATCCGGCTTCTTGCGCAAGCGAGGCTGTCAAACCATCGTAAACGCCAGGCGCCACCAGAATATCATCCTTCTCGATGCGCTCCCGCAGGCTCATGACATTTCCTCCAGCCATTCAGAAACCTGCGAACAACTCATTTGATGGGTGACTGTCTTCAGTGAAAGAAGTGTTGCCTCGTGGACCTCTTGATCAAACGAGGCGCAACCATCGATTAACATGATTGTTTCAATGTTTCTGAGGTGTGCATCACGCAATGTGGAGGCCACACCGCCATTTGTGACAATGCCGCCAACGATGAGCGTTTCGATGTCGAGCGCTCGCATGAGATATTCAAGGCGCGTCTGATAGAAGGCGGAATAGGCGACTTTTTCGACAATAAAATCTGCAGGCGCTAAGGTGTCCACAAGGCTATGACCAAAGCTTCCCGGGGCAAAATCTCCCTTTGTGAGAAAAGGGCGCAATTTCTTCAGGTGAGGTGCGATCAGTGGTTCGCCATTACGATCAGGAACCAGCGTAAACTGCGCAGAAAAATACTGCCCGCCTTTGTCTCTTAAAGCTTCGACGATAGGTGCAATCCGATCAGGTAGTGCAGAAATGTTCTGTGACGTTTGACCCGCTCGGCCATAAGCACCTTCCGGATGCAGGAAGTCGTTTTGCAGATCGATTGTCAGCAATGCGGTTCGTGATGGATCCCAGTTTCCCGTTTCGCTCATGAAACTGCCTCCCTTGGTTCAATAACCGTATTTCCAAATTGGTCCACGCGCCCAATCAGGCCCGGTTCAATAAGCACTGTAGTGTCTGGCTGTTCCAGAATTGCAGGTCCATCAACTGTCGCACCAACCGGTATATCAAGCCTGTCATAGATAGCGGTGTCATGCCAACTATCGCCAAAATGGACCGCTCTGGTTGATTTGGGTTCAGTCTTAGTCTCACTGGTTGGAGCAAGTGTTTTGAGATCGAATTTTGGTCGCCGACCGGTAACAGCTGAGCGCAAATTGAGAATTCTACGCACCCCATTGTTCAGCAGACGCCCGAAGGTGGCAGAATAGGTGCGATCAAAGGCATCCTCAATCTCAGTGATCGAAGGAGCTGTAACTTTGTCCTCTGATACAGTTGCTTCTACCGGAACCGACACGGTGTGGGTTTGTCCGATATAGGCCATATCCAGTTCAAAACTCACTTCCCGGGATTCAAAGCTCGTATTTGATGCGTCCAGCAGTCTCATTCCCTCATCCATATGCGCTTGCATAAAGCGTCCAAGCGCATCCGTATCAAGTGTCGTAACCAATGAATTGATGGTCTGGACAAAATCTTGGCGCATATCTGCGATCACGCAACCCATGGCCGATGTGACACCCGGAAACCTCGGTACGATTGCCCTTGCAATACCTACTTCGGCGAGCATAGCGCCTGCATGCAAAGCCCCGCCACCACCAAAGGGCATAAAGGCAAATCTTTTGGGATCAAACCCGCGCTCGATACTGACCAGACGTATAGCCCCGGCCATTCTCGAATTTGCTACGCGTAGAATTGCTTCTGCTGCTTCGACTGTGCTCAGTCCCAAGGGGTTCCCGATATGGGTATCAATAGCTTTCGAAGCTGCCTGAACATCCAGTCTTTCGAGTTTCCCACCAATTGGGTTCTCAGGATCAATTCTTCCTAGAACAACATTTGCGTCCGTAACCGTCGGGCGGTCATTGCCCAAACCATAAGCTACAGGGCCGGGATTTGATCCAGCACTTTCAGGACCGATGTTTAACAAGCCACCCTTATCAACCCAGGCAATTGAACCGCCACCAGCACCAATTGTGGTGATCTCAATCATTGGGTTGCGGACAACCATGCCAAAGTCAATCGATGTTTGGGGTGACAACATCGACTGTCCTTCTGAAATCAGGGATACGTCAAAACTAGTGCCGCCCATGTCTCCGGTTATCACATTATTAAAGCCTGCAGATTGAGCAATGTAGCCGGCAGCGATCACGCCTGCCGCGGGGCCGGAAAGGGCGGTGCGTACGGGTAAACGGCAGGCTGTATCAACTGACATGACTCCACCGTTTGATTGCACAATCATGAATTCCCCGGCAAAGCCATCATCCTTCAGCGCGCGTTCCAAACGCCCCAGATAACCGGAAATCTCCGGTTGCAGGAAAGCGTTCAAGGCGGTTGTTGAGAACCGTTCAAACTCACGGATTTCCGGTAGAATTTCATGGCTTGCCGAGACATGCTCATTTGGCCAAAGCTCACGGATTACACTCACAGCATCTTTTTCATTTTGGGGATTAGCATAAGCGTTGGCGAACAGAACCGCGATTGCATCACACCCCTGCTGCAGCAATTCGTTTCCGGCTTCCCGCACCGCGTCAAGATCCACCGGCTCGCGAATCGTGCCATCCGCCAATGTTCGTTCCGGCACTTCCAACCGCAAACGGCGATCGACTACAGGTTCAAAATTGCCACGTAATCCCCAGGTCCGCGGCCTGTCGCGCCGCCTCATCTCAAGCACATCACGTAGGCCATGTGTACAGATTACGCCTGTTTTTGCGCCTTTTCGTTCTAACAGGGCATTTGTGCCAGCTGTTGTTCCGTGAACCACAACAGTAACCTGATTTAGGTCTTTGATCTTAGAACGGATCCCCTCCAGAAACCCGCCGGATTGATCAGGTCGCGTCGTGGGAACTTTAGCCACTTCGACGGTTCCATCAGCTTCGTTCAGAACGAATACGTCCGTGAAGGTTCCACCCACATCCACGCCGATCATGCATTGCTTCATAACGCAGTCCCCCGCCATGAACTGCCATACTTTGAATCTGCTTCTTCCTCGCTCATCAAACCATGCGCCACATCTTGCGCGACCAGTTCCGCAGGCCGTTTGGCCGCCTCGCCATATCCGCCACCACCCGGTGTTTCCAACCGGACGGCCTGTCCCTGCTTCAAACGAATTCCTCTCATTTTAGACGTGAGTGGTGGCACGTTCCAACCGTCATCCTGTTCATAGGTGAAAACATTGAGCGCACCATCCTGACCTCCCGCAATGCCCTTCGGATTGAACCGCCCACGTTCACCAAAGAGGAAGGCCTCGGCTCCATTTTCTTCCAGCACTTCGATTTCATAAACAGCACCAAAGCCGCCACGATGGGTTCCAGCTCCAGCACTGTCAGGTCTAAGTGCCCATTGCCTGAACATCACAGGATAAGCAGCTTCGAGAATTTCCATCGGGGGAATGGTCGCCGTTGAAATTGGTGCATTCCCGTGGTTGAGCCCGTCGCATTCAATTGAACCCCCATGCCCACCACCGTAAAAGCTGAACATGACCCATGGTTGTCCGTTGCTGCGCTTACCTGCAATTGAAAGCGCGTTGATCGTGCCATAAGCATTAGCCACGACCCGGTCCGGTGCAGCCTTCGCAAAAGCAGAAAACACCACATCAATCATCCTGAGAATGGTCTCAGTATAACCACCTGTTGGTGCAGGAAACTCGGCAGACAGTAAGGAATTTTCCGGCACAATCACATCAATTGGCTTCATTACACCAGCATTTGCTGGAAGGGCAGGGAATATGTGCTTGATGGCCACATAGGCGGTTGCAACTGTAGTCGGCAAAGCAATGTTCACCGGCCCGGCGCATTGAGGGGATGATCCAGTGAAATCCAGCGTCATTCGGTCTTTGTTGATCTTGAGCCGTACTTTCACGGTCAACGGCTCGTCGGAAATCCCGTCATTATCCAGATAATCTTCAGCTTCCCACTCACCATCCGGCAACTCTTCCAGTTCTGCCCGCATAAGCGCTTCTGCTCGGTGGCCCAGTGCATCAAGGGCCGATGAAATCGTGTCTGAACCATATTCGTCCAGAAGCTCATCCATGCGCTTGATGCCTAGATCAAGCGCTCCAAGCTGACCATTGAGATCGCCCATGGCTGATTGTGGCAGGCGGGTATTTCTAAGCAGGATATCGATGATGTCCTGATTGATTTCGCCAGCATTGGCGAGTTTTACCGGTGGAAGAACGAAAGCCTCCTGAAATACATCAGTTGCGGCAGGATTGTAGTTTCCGGGAACAGCACCGCCCACATCATGCCAGTGGCCCACGGATGCCAGATAACAGAACAGCTTCCCGTCTCTGAAGTAAGGTCGCACCAGCCGCATGTCACTCAGATGCGTTCCGCCAATATGCGCGTCATTGAAAACGTAGATGTCACCATCTTGCAGGTTGCCATCGGCTGCTGCTTTTTCAATCACTGCCTTTACAGCAAAGGACATGACTCCCACAAAAATCGGTAACCCGGACTTGCCCTGCACCAGGGTATCTCCTGTCTGGGCGTGGTATAGTCCATGGCTGGCATCATGGGCTTCCGCAATGATCGGATTGAATGCAGCTCGAAAGAGCGTTGCATCCATTTCATCGGCAATCTGCTCCATGCGCCCGGAGAGGACGGACAGGGTTATGGGATCAATCTCACTCATTTTGAGCCTTTATTTCCGCTATATCGTTCCACACATCTTGCCTGAAGATCTTGCCATCCTGGATGTCGAACCGGTCTATAAACCGAATGTTGTCGAAGGACGTCCCATCTGGCCAGGTTCCGCTTAATCGCCCGTAACAATAAACAGTCGCACTTCTTTCAGTATTGTTGATCGTATCGAAACCCTCAAAGGACTTTGAAACCCTGCTGTATCGTGGCTTCGCCCAATCCAGTAGTTGCTGCAGCTCTGTCATCGGTTCGGTTCCGGGAAATTGCATCGTAAAACCTTTGGACAACAATGAACTTGCGGTCTCCAGGTCTCTGGTTTCCATTGCAGAAAGGAAGTTACGAACGATACCTGCAGCATCTGCACACGCACCTTCAGGAGCGTCTGACACTTCTTTCGGCAATTCGTATTTCTGCTGCATAAAATAAATTCCATTAAAATTGGTATTATAGATAATACATATTTTTGTCGTTTGTTAAGTCAGAAAATTTTGTTTAAAAATACAAATCCTTGATTTTTGGCGTCATATGCCTACGATTAAGATTAGAATTCAGGAGAATTTAATCGCATGCACAATGCCGGAACAGCGAAATTGCCAGAAGGTGCGAAAGCACGTCAGGTATATCTGTCGCTGTGTGATCAGATATCAAATGGTCGATTGTCAGAAGGCGAGCATTTGCCCGGTGAGCAACGCTTGGCAGAAAGTTTCGGTGTTTCCCGCGTGACCGTAAGGCGAGCCTTGGATGCGCTATCTGAAGCGGGTTTGATCGAAAAGCGCATTGGTAGTGGAACGATCATTCGGGCAAAGCCGGTAAGCCACAAAACGGCAGCATTGGATTTCAACACTTTGATGCCTCAGCTTGTGGAGATGGGACAATCAACCAGAGCCAGGCTCTTGTCATTCTCCTACGATCATCCGCCGGAATTCGTTGCAAAGATGATGGACATTGATGTGTCGGAGAAGGTCCAGATCGCAACGCGGGTGCGGATTGCTGACGACGTACCGTTCTCTCATCTGACCACCTATGTGCCGTCTGCCATTGCACATAATTATTCAGAAAACGATTTGGCAACCACACCGCTGTTCAAGCTGCTTGAACGAAGCGGCGTTCAGATCAAGGAAGCACACCAGTCAGTCACCGCAACCCTGGCTGGGCCTGAAGTGGCTGAAGCGCTGGAAGTGGCGGTGGGATCAGCGCTTCTTTCAATGAGACGTGTTGTGCGGGACATCGATGGTAATGGCGTGGAGTTTCTCTCAGGCCTGTATCGTCCAGACATGTTTCGCCTTGAAATGCCGCTGACCAGAGTTGGCAGCAATGGTGCGCGTCACTGGGAACCGGCAATCGGACATTCCGGGGAGGATCAAGCTTGAGTGCTCCCAGAACATTGCTGGACAAGGTTTGGGATGAGCTTGAAATCCTCAAACGGGATGATGGCGTTTCGCTTTTGTGGGGCGACCGGCATCTTGTGCATGAGGGGTCTCATCACGCCTTCGCCAAGCTAGCTAATCGAGAACTGAAGGTCGCCGCTCCAGATCTCACATTTGCAATTGTGGATCATTATGCGCCGACGCAAGGTCGCCAGAAGATTGAGAACCCTCAGATCGCTCAAATGATTGATAGGCTCCGGAATAACGCAGCACAGCATGGCATCAGGATTTTCGATTTAACAGATCCGCAGCAAGGAATTGTGCATGTGGTCGGACCGGAACAGGGGCTGACTTTACCGGGTTTACTTATCAACTGTGGTGATAGCCATACATCAACACATGGCGCCTTTGGTGCCCTTGCATTTGGCATCGGCGCGACAGAAGTAGCCCACGTACTCGCTACCCAAACGATCTGGCAAAAGAAACCACCGGTCATTCGAATTGTGGTTGATGGAAACCTTGGTCCGGGCGTGAGTGCCAAGGACATTGCACTCAATTGGATTGCCGAAAACGGAGCAGACGGTGCCCGTGGTTGCGCAGTAGAATTTGCTGGAAGCACGATTGAGAACTTGTCCATGGAAGGCCGCATGACACTTTGCAATCTTTCGATTGAAGGCGGCGCAAGGTTCGGGATGATCGCTCCCGACAGGGTGACGTTTGACTATCTTAAAGATAGGCCTTTCTCACCCAAAGGAGCGGAATGGGAAGCCGCCACAGCACACTGGTCTGGATTGGTATCAGACGAGGGAGCTGAATTTGCAAGTGTCCATCATTTTTCAGCAGAACGCATCACACCAACCGTCACCTGGGGTACAAGCCCTGAACAGGCCTTGCCGGTTGATGCCATGATACCTGACCCTGACGCGTTGGATACAGACAAAGCGTCAGCCGCCCGCAAGGCACTTCAATATATGGGCCTGGAACCGGGCCGTCCTTTGATGGGTACACCCGTTGATCAAGTGTTTATCGGCTCCTGCACAAATGGACGCATCGAGGATTTGCGAGCTGCTGCTGCGGTTCTGGAAGGTCGGAAGGCGAAAGTTCCCGGTCTTGTTTCACCGGGTTCCACTTCGGTGAAGACGCAAGCAGAAGAAGAAGGGTTGGATCGCGTGTTCCGTGCTGCCGGATTAAGTTGGGCGGACTCCGGATGTTCCATGTGTGTGGGAATGAACGGTGATCTGGTGGGAGCACAGAAAAGATGTGCATCCTCGACCAATCGCAATTTCCGTGGTCGACAGGGCAGGGGTGCCCGCACGCACCTGATGTCGCCCGCTATGGTTGCGGCAGCTGCAGTAACCGGAACCATTTCTGATGTTCGGCCACTTTTACAGGATAGGGCAGCGTAATGGCGGGTTGGACAGAACATAAAGGGAAGGCGGTTGTGCTTGCAGTAAGCAATATCGATACAGATCAGCTGATCCCTGCCAGATTTATGTCAGCATCCCGCGACAATGGATATGGAGACTTCCTGCTTTATGATGTACGGCGAGATGCCGAAGGCGAGTTGATGCCCGACTTCCCACTGAATACTAACGCAGATGCCAGTATCTTGATTGCAGGACGTAACTTTGGAAGCGGATCTTCACGTGAAGCCGCGGTTTACGCATTGGTTGATGCAGGCTTTCAAGTGGTTGTGGCAACCAGTTTTGGTGACATATTCCTGAACAATGCGGTCAATAACGGTTTGCTTCCTGCCATTCTCAGTGAAGCGGACTTCAAGAAACTGACGGAAGTTGCGGACAACGGGTCAGACATACGAATAGACCTTGATAGCAGAAGCATCATAACAAACGGACATGAAATCAATTTCGCTATCGATGAAAGCCACCGGATCAAGCTGATAAATGGATGGGATGACATCGATTTAACGCTAGCGCTTAACCAGAAAATAGATGAATTCAAGAGATCGAGGAAAATCACTGCAACGTGGACGCGGCCACAGGCGGTAATTTGAAATTGTCTGCGAAGACAACATTAACCGGCACCGGAACGGTGTTAAAAACCAACAGGGGAACCTCGGCAAATGCCACCCCCATTAGTGGAGGAAGACTATGAAAAAAACCCTACTAGGCAGCCTTGTTGCCAGCTTTTCGCTACTCGCCAGCATGGCATATGCGGAAGACAAGATTACAGCAGTTCACGCGTTTCCAACGACCTTGATTTACACAAAAAGTTTCTTGTCATTTGTCGACAAGGTGAATGAAGCCGGTAAAGGCGTTGTGCAGATCGAGGTTCGGGGTGGTCCTGAAGCAATCGGCATGTTCCAGCAACCGGATGCGGTGCGCGATGGAATTGTGGATATGGTCTACACACCGGGCAGTTTCTATGGCGGTTCATTGCCAGAGAAAGATGCAATGGTTGCATCAAACCTTACAGCGGTTGAAACCAGAAAGAATGGTGGCACAGAGCTGATTGACAAAATCCATCAGGAAAAGATGGGTTTGAAATATCTTGGCTGGTTTGACAGTGGTGTCTGCTACAATTTGTGGACGCGCAACGAGCCCAAGTTTGACGCCAATGGTAATCTTGAGGTCAAAGGCCTGAAACTACGTGGCAATGCCGTGTACAACGCCTTCTTCACCAACTATCTGGGTGCTCAAGTGATCGACCTACCGACCGGTGAGGTTTACTCAGCCCTTCAGCGGAACGTGGTCGATGCCACTGGCTGGACCCAGATCGGACTGATCGATCTGAAGTGGAATGAGTTCCTGAATTTTCGCATTGAGCCTTGCTTCTTCTCCACTGACCTGGGGGTGATCGTAAACCTTGAGAAGTGGAACAGCCTTAGCGATGAATCCAAGAAGGTTCTTCAGGATGTGGCAATTCAGCATGAGGCCGACAGTGTTAAGGCTCTGCGCGCAAAACGCGATGAAGATTTTGCAGCGCTTGAGAAGGCCGGCATGAAAGTCGTTTCCCTGGAGGGTGAAGCAAAAGCCAATTATCTGGCAGCAGCCCGCGAAAAGACCTGGGAGCGTATGAAAACTGTCATGAGCGAACAGCCAGGCGGAACTGACAATTATGACAAGCTGATTGAGCTTTTCTATGATCTCAATGCAGCAAAATAGTCTATAAGATAAAAATTGACCCGCCATTTTGGCGGGTCAGTTCTGAGAGCAACACATATGCATGCGGTCACCAAATCCTATTCTTTTCTTTTGAATTTGCTCGCGCTAATCGCTGGCGCAACACTGGTTTGGTTGATGATCTCGGTCATCCTTTCGGTTCTGATGCGTAACTTCGGGTTGCAGCCCTTTGCCTGGCTCTTCACTTCCGCTGAATATGGTTTGCTCTACATGACCATGCTCGGTGCTCCGTGGTTGGTGCGCGAAAAGGGACACGTGCATATTGAGCTGGTCACAGCAGCCTTGCCGGAAAAGACGCGCAAGCTGTTGAGCAGGGGGGTCGCGTTATTATGTGTACTCGTTTGTGCAATCCTTGCCTGGAAGGGACTGGACTTGCTTCTCACCAATATTGAACGTGCTGATTATGACGTCCGTGCCTACTACTTCCCCCGCTGGATCCTGACGATTTCCTTTCCGGTTTCCTTCGGATTGATGGCGGTGGAATTTTCCCGGTTCGTTTTCGGATCAGATCTGATGCATACCGGTGAAGCGGGAATTCACGAATAATGGAATGGTACGAAGCACTAGGACTACTGCTCGGTACCATCGTTTTCCTGATGGCCATCGGAATGCCCGTGGCCTTGGCATTTTTGGCAGCGAACATCGTTGGAGCCTGGATTTTCATGGGCGGCGAGCGTGGCGTGGCTCAACTGCTGAACAACGGCTTGGGCTCTCTCACCAAATACGCACTTGTCCCCATTCCCCTCTTCCTGCTGATGGGGGAGATCTTCTTTCACACCGGCCTTGGCGGTCGCATGTTCAATGCAATTGACCGTCTGTTGGGCCGATTACCCGGTCGCCTGAGTTATGTGACCGTTATGGGCGGAACAGCCTTTTCCACCCTTTCGGGTTCTTCCATGGGATCGACTGCCTTGCTCGGTTCCCTGATGGTGCCGGAGATGAGCAAACGCGGATATAAATCTCATATGAGCATCGGCCCGATTCTGGGCACCGGAGGTCTGGCGATCATTATTCCACCATCAGCGCTCGCAGTTCTGTTGGCTACGCTGGCTCAAATTGATGTGGCTGCACTGCTGATCGCTGGTGTCATTCCAGGGCTTATTCTGGCCATGTTTTATATCGCAACGATCTGGTTTCAAACCTATCGCGACCCTTCTGCTGCTCCGGCCTATGACGTGGAAATCATGACCATCGGTGCACGCATCGGCTTGCTGCTTCGCGAAGTGGTTCCCATGGTGAGCGTTATGGTCATTATCATATTCCTGATGATCCGCGGATTTGTCACACCTTCAGAGGCGGCAGCCTTCGGTGCTCTTGGCGTCATTATCCTCGCTTTGATTTATCGTTGTCTGACATTTGAAGCCATGCGCAAGTCAGTAACCGGCGCGCTTCGGGTTACCTTGATGGCCTATTTGATTGTGTTTGGTTCAGCCACATTCAGCCAACTCCTGGCTTTTTCTGGCGCTTCAAGTGGCATGGTGAACTGGGCCACATCATTTGAGCTTGCCCCGCTTTATATGCTGTTGGTGATGTTTGTTGTGTTGCTATTGCTCGGAATGTTCATGGAACAGATTTCCATGATGCTGCTCACTGTTCCAATCTTCTTCCCGTTAGCGCTGACGCTCGGGTTTGATCCAATCTGGTTTGGACTGATCATGCTCCTGGCATTGGAGATAAGCTTCACCACGCCACCGTTCGGATTGCTACTATTCGTCATGAAAGGTGTGGCACCGGCTGGGACCACAATGCGGGAAATTTATATCTCCGCATTCCCGTTTATCGGCTGCTCCCTGCTGCTGGTTGCTTTACTTGTGGCGTTCCCACAATTGGCGCTCTGGCTGCCTTCATTGTAATTCAGATTGGTAATTGCTTGATTTAGTCACCTCTGAGAGCTGCCGCGGATTGAAACGCCTGGTCCAGGCCGTTTGCCACGTGATCCACGTCTTCCATCGATAGGCAAAGAGGTGGAACCATACGGAGGCACGATTGAAATGGCCCGGATTTTGAGAGAATTATTCCCTGATTGCGGCATGCTTCAAACACCTCCGTTGTCGTGTCCTTATCAGGTGTTTTTGCATCCCGGTCGCTAACCATCTCAATTGCAAGCATCAACCCCTTGCCGCGCACATCCCCAATGGCCTCATGTTTGTCCTTCAAATCGTGTAGCCGTTCCAGCAAAACCGCTCCCACCTTTTTTGCATTCTCCTGCAGACCCTCATCGCGCATAACTTCGAGAACTGCACGGGCGGCAGCAGCGGAGGTTGGGTTTGCCCCATAGGTATGAAACATGAACTTTTCCGCCATAGGGGCAGCGATGTGTTTCTTTGCGACCACTGCACCTATTGGAAAGCCGTTACCCAATCCCTTTGCCATGACAATGATATCCGGCACGACGCCATCACTTTCGAAACCCCAAAAATGTTCTCCCGTGCGGCCAAAACCCGATTGCACCTCGTCAGCGATGTATAATCCGCCCGCGGCTCTCACTCGTTCAGCAGCACCTGACATGTAACCAGGCGGCATTTCGATAATGCCGCCATAGCCCTGAACGCTTTCAACAAACATGCCCGCTACCTTGCCTGATGTGGCAGAGTTGATGGTGCGTTCAATTTCATCCAGGTAAGGTTGTGTTCCGGGGCCGAAAATTCCCCGATATTGGTTTGGCTCTGGAACGAAAGCCACATTACCGGGCATGCCGGGATGGCGCCAGCCGGCAATACCGGTGATGGATTGAGCCGCGGCTGTGGGTCCGTGATATGCGGTACGCAAGGCAAGCAGATCAAGATTGCCGGTAAATGTACGAGCCATTGTCATCGCCAGATCGATCGCTTCGGAACCGGAATTGGTCAGGTGCACAACCCATTCGTGTCCCGCAGGCATGGTAGCCGCCAGTTCCTCTGCCAGATGCGCAGGTGTGGGATGATAAAACATCGTTGTACAATGCGTGAGATCCTGAGCCTGTTCCATGGCAGCGGCCACAACCCGTGGATGAGAATGCCCCACTGAGATACATACATTCATGCCCAGCAGATCAGTGTACTGTTTTCCGTCCGTGTCCCAAAGATATTGCCCTTGTCCTTTGCGGAAAACGATCGGTTCGCGAAACGGGGTAAAGCGCGTCAACGAAGCTGCGTAATATTGGTCGCGCCTCGCTGCTGTAGCATGGAAATCCCAATTGGTTTGCAAGGAGTGTTCTGTCATTTTTGGCCTCCGGTTTTCATGCGGATATTTTCAGGATCAAAAGGTGGTTGGAGCAGGATCGTTGCTTTGCGATGTTGACCAAGGATGGAAACGGTTAAATCATTGCGGGCGGAAGTGTCGCGCAGATACGCCAGGGCGAGCACTTTGTTGGTGCGATGCCCATAGGCGCCGGATGTAACGATGCCTACCGGACGATCATCCTTCCAAAGTGTGTGAGCATAAAACGGGTCAATTTCGCCCGTTTCAATTTCAAGCAAGACCATGTCCCAGGGGACTGTGCGCTCAAGGTTCATACGTAACTCGGGGCGGACAAAATGCGCTAGTCCAGCTTCAATCGGGCTGCGTTCTGTGGTTAGATCACTGCCCCATCCACGATACCCCTTTTCAAGGCGCATGGAATTTGCTGCATATGCTCCGTAAAATCCGAGCCCATGTGGTTTTGCGCGATGCTCTAACTTAGTGAACAATTCCTCAGCAAGGTCGGTTTGTACATGTAATTCCCAGCCTGTTTCACCGATATAGGACACACGAAGTGCACGAACCGGTATTTCGCCAACCGTAGCCTCAAGAACACTAAGCCAGTGCATATCTGCAAGCTCCGGTAATACTTCAGGTGCTTTTGGCCCCATAATTCCGATCACAGCAAACTGCTCAGTCACATTTGCTATCTGAACGTCATGATCAAAAGCAACAGCACTCACTAAATCGTCGTCGATGTCTTCGGCTGCAGCAGCGGAAGTCAGATAGGCATGTTCTTGATCGAGTCGCGTTACCGTAAACTCTGACAACACACCTCCTGCGGGTGTCAGTGCGTGCGTGAGACCTATCCGACCTGGCTTGGGTGCATGGTTTGCACCAAGGGCTTCAAGAAAGCTCTGTGTATCTGGCCCTGTGACTTCAAACTTTGTGAAAACCGAGAGGTCTGCCATGGCAACACGGTTAGTAGCAGCTTCAACTTCGTTCGCAACTGGGTCAAACCAGTTGGCTCGACGGAAGGTTTCATCGGCAACCGCATCCGGCTTATCTGTAAACCAGTTGGGCCGCTCCCAACCATGGGCAGCTCCCATGACGGACCCCCGTTCCAGCATCAGATCATGCAGGGGTGACAGGCGCAGGCCCCGTCCCGCAGGGCGTTCCTCATGCGGGTAATGTACGCCAAACTGCAATCCGAAACATTCAATAGCTTTTTCGACGCGATAGTCGCGATCAGCCCAGGAACCAAAACGTCTGTTATCCAAGGCTAATGCGTCCATGGACGGCGCTCCATGCGTCATCCAGTGAGCAAGAAACTTGCCGGCACCGCCACCCTCCATCACACCCATGGATGAGCCGGTTAGGAGCCAGGCATTTTCTAACGCTCTAGCGGGTCCGATCAAAGGATTTGCGTCTGGAGTAAAAGTGATAGGACCGTTGATGACAGATTTTATCCCACCGGTTTCGAGCGCTGGAATCCTCTCCATTGCGGCCATCATTATATGCTCGACCCGATCAAGATCAGGTGGCATCAGATCAGCACCGAATTCTGGCGGAACACCGTCCACAGACCAGACCTGAGCATCCTTTTCGTAAGGTCCCAGGATCAAGCCATCGCGTTCTTGCCGCACATACCAGCTTTCTTCAGGATCCCGGATAATCGGCAGTTCCGGCAAACCGGAATCAGTTCGATCCTTTACAGCCTCAACCGTGTCAGTGACGAGATACTGATGCAGGACCGGCACTGAGGGAATGTTAAGCCCCATCATGTGACCCACTTCCCATCCCCAGGTTCCCGCAGCGTTCACAATATGTGTGGCCTGGACCTCACTTCTGGGGGTTTCGACCAACCATTGTCTATCCTCGCGTCGAATACCAACAACTGGGCAATTTCGCCAGATTTCGGCACCGCCACGACGGGCCACTTCAGCCATGGCGTTTGTGGCAAGCGTTGGGTCCACATGACCATCATCGGGCTCATAAATGCCGCCCAACAGGCCATCCAGT
>CAWUJF010000013.1:0-15703 GCA_963922405.1 uncultured Hyphomicrobiales bacterium
TTCACGATAGGTGGAGTAGGTGGTTCCAGAGAAGAATGTATCCATCACGTTGGAAATATCTTCTGAGGTCACTCCCAGTTCTCGTGCTTTATCCTGGGCGATGTTGATGACCATTTTCAGGGTTTTGTTACCCCAGTCATTTTCGTTCTGCACGATGCCCGGTACGTTGGCAAAAGCCACTTCCACATCTTCAGCATATTGCAGCAATTTTTCAGCATCTGGACCTGTGATCTTGATTTCCACGATGCCGGATTCTCCGCCACCCATAGAAAGGCGTTTCACTTTAAATCGAGCGGAAGGATGGTTTTCCAGCAAGTACCCGAAAGCTCTGTCTGCAGCTGTAACCGCACCCTCGAAGGTTTCCGTATTCACCAGGATAAATGCGCTTGCCGGGTTAGTGTCGGCTGGATTAAGAGCAAGATAGAAACGGGGTCCTCCATCGCCCACAAAAACGGTGGTGTTCTTCACTTCCGGATTTGCGGAGGGGTCAAGCAACCATTTCTCCACTTGAGCGGCTTCTTCTGCTGTGCGTGTAATGGAGGTTCCTTTCGGCATGTCCAGATAGATCAAATATTCCGCCCGTTCAGCTAGCGGGAACATTTCGGATTTGGTGTATGAAAACAACGTTGTTGCCGCTACCACGGCACCATAGGCACCAATCAGGATCAAAGGTGCCAATACCAGTGATTTGTTGATGACGCTGCCGTATGCTCGAACCAGAAAACTCTCTTTCTTCTCACCATCTGCATCATTGTTTTTGCGGGCAAACCAGACACACAGGGCAGGCAGGATGTAGAGCGCTGTCAGCCAGGAACCCAAAAGCATTACGCCTACAACGGCGCCCAGTGAGAAGGCAAATTCACCTTCAACACCGTCCAAAATGAGCATTGGGACAAAGGCCGAAACAGTGGTGATAGAGGCGACCCCCAAAGGTGTGAAGAACTGTTGGCCTGCAGCAAGAGCTGCTGATCTTGGTTCTTCTCCATTGGCCATTCGTTTCTGGATATCTTCCACCACAACCAGTCCGTTGTCGACGAGTAATCCCAGGGAAATGATGGCCGCTGCGATGGAAATCTGCTGAAGCTCAATGGCGAGATAGGACATTCCCATCAGGGCAAACATCACCGTAAACGGTACTATACAAGCTATGATGAGAGCAGGCCTGAAGCCAAGGAAAACGAGCATCACAAGCACAACAACGGCAAAGGTTTGCACCACATTGGAAAGTGCGTTGTTGATTGATGAGGTTACGTTTGTTTCCTGAAATGTGGAGAATGCATACGAAATGCCGATCGGCTGCTGCTGCTCAAACTGCTTTACCGAGTCTTCCAGTAATTTGCCGATCTTCTGAATGTCTTCTGTATCCGCCATCTCAATGCTGACAATTATCGATGGCTTTCCGTTGAAGAAAACAGGTTTGTTTTGAGGGTCCTCATAGCCCCGCCGTACGTTCATGAGATCTTTGAGGCGTATAAATCCGGCCAGACCGTCGACTTTTGTCAGAATGTCACCGATTTCTTCGACCGTTCCCAGATCGCCATTTGCTTCCAGAATCAATGTTGTGCCATCTGCATCCAGTTCACCGGCTGGCAGAATTACGTTCTGAGATTGAAGGTCGCTCAGAACCTGTTGAAGTTGAACACCTGTTGCCGCCAGTTTTCGAGAATCGATTTCCAGCCAAATTCTTTCTTCCTGCTCACCGAACAAAGTGACCTTTGAAATGCCAGAAACAGTATACAAGCTAGTCCGTAGATCGTCTGCGGCATCCTTGATTTCCGCATAGGAGAAACCTTCACCTGTAACAGCGACCGTGGCTATTGCCACATCGCCATAGTTCGTGTTGACCTGTGGCCCCCTTGTGCCCTCGGGTAGATCATCAACTACTTCTTCCATTCGGTTACGAATATCCTGGAAAATCTGATCGAGGTTCTCTTTTGGAATGTTATCATAGGCGGTTGCGGTAATGACTGTACTACCTGTGGTAATGAGGGACTCAATGTCCTCAATTTCTCCGATCTCCCGCAATTTACGTTCGATTGGCACCACAATAAGCTCTTCCATGCGGTCAGGAGACATTCCGGGGAACTGAGCGCTTACAATAGCGTTGCGGATGGTAATGGCTGGGTTTTCACGCTTGGGGATGCCCGCGTACACCAACAGGCCTTGAATGATCAGGCCAATCATTACCAGAATTGTCATGCGTGACTTGTTAAGTCCGAGGCTTGTCAGAAAATTCATGAACTTTTCCCGCTACTGTGCATCTGGAAGAAGTTTGACCTTCTGACCTTCACGAAGGAAGGAAACGCCGGCTGAGGCCACACGCTCACCCAATTCCACTCCATCAATGATAATAATTGAGTTTTCTCTTACGCCTCCCACAAGTACATCCCTGCGACTGACGGTGCTGCTGTCAGGATTGTAGACGAAAACTTGCGTCTTGCCGGGGTCGCTCGGATTCCTTGGCGGGTCCAACTCACCATCGAATGGAAGAACTGAGAGGGGCAGGGTAAAGCCTTCACCGGAGGGGACAGTGAACTCAATGGAAATCTCCACCGCCATTCCCGCTTTGATTGACGGATCTGTTTCATCAAGCTTTGCTACAACCGGGAAGGATGAAACGGTATCAGCTCTCGCACCGAGCTCACTTATATGTCCGTTGAGGACGATTTCCGGGCTGTCAGCAAGCCGGATCTTCACCTTTTTTCCGACGGCCAGTCTGCTGACCACGTCGAAGCTTACGGAGAAGTTGGTTTCAAACGATTCTGCTGCATATACCGTGGCAACGGGTGTGCCTGCCGCCACATTGGAGAAGGATTGCACTTCGACGGAATTCACGATTCCATCGAAGGGAGCCATTAACTCAGCCTTGTCCAGGTTTTCTTCGGCGGTTTCGAGGCTGCGTTCAGCCTGAACAACCCTTGCCGCGGAAGTCTCTGCATCCGTGCGGGATTGGTCTGCAACGGCTTGAGAGACAATCTTCTTTTCAAGCAGTTCAGCTTTTCGTTCTGCGTCTTCAGCGGCATTTTTTGCAAGTGATCTGGCCTCAAACAGAGCTGCTTTTGCGCTTTCAACCTGCAGTTCCAGTGAGCGGGTATCAAGTGCTGCTATTACCTCATCCTGCTTGATTATCTGACCCACATCCAGTGAAACTTCCTGTAGACGACCAGCAACTTCGAAAGACAAGGTGGAGATGGAACCGGGTTGTATCACGCTTGGATAGCGACGGGTTGTTGTCTGTTCAACTTCCTTGATCAGGACTGTTTTTAACCCGCGAACCGGTGCTTCGGTTTCAGCTGTTGGTTTGCTATCACTACAAGCAGCAAGGACCAAACACATTGTTGACACGAGAAGCAGCCTATACATTCCTAGTTCCTTTATCCGCTAAGTCTTTGTATCAAACAACACTAGCAGTATGAATGTGACAATGTATAGAAGGTTTCAATGATGTTAGCGCAAATATTTTGGGGCAGTTTGGTTCTCGGCATCTGCACGATGGTTCACCTGATCGTGCTTATGGGATGGCTGAAGTCATTGCGGTGGTTCCAAGCTTCGAGCGCCGCTCTCTTTATCAAGAAAAGCCAGGTGATTGTGATCGCCAGTGCGCTGGTGGGCATCATACTCGCCCACACTTTGCAGGTATGGATGTGGGCGGCTTCGTTGATCACACTGGGTGCGTTGGAGAGCTTCTCTGATGCAATCTATTTCTCGCTTGTTACCTATACGACCGTTGGCTATGGCGATTTGACCCTTGGTCCGGATTTCCGGATATTTGGTGCGATGGCATCAGTCACAGGTTTGTTGGGCTTCGGCATCAGTACGGCATTTCTTGTGGGGCTACTGGAGAAGATGTTCTCAAGTGCACTTGTCCGATCGTAGCGTTGGAGTTTAGTCAAACACCGGCATGGCTCGGGAAGGATCTGAACTGGAATGGAACCCGTCCCTCTATTCGGTCGCGACTGGGCGCTATACCAAAACGTTTCTTGTAGGTTCTGCTGAATTGCGCATTCGTACTAAATCCGCATGCGACCGCCACATTAAGAATAGGAAGCTCGGTTTGAGTAATAAGACCACGAGCTCTGTCCAGCCTCACATCGAGATAGTAACGGACAGGGGAGACGCCGGTGTGTTTTTTGAACAAACGATCCAATTGTCGTTGGGATATGGCAATTTCGGCTGCAATAGCACCAATCGGGATAGGTTGTTCCAGATTGCGTTCCATCAGGATAATGGCCTCACGCAGTTTTCTGGGAGCAGAAAACCCTACCGGCTCTGTTGTTTCGGGTAGTTGCCCCTCATTGCCATCGCGCAACCGCTCATGGAAAATGTATCGGCCAGCGGCATTGGCAAGCTCCAAACCCTGCTGCAAACGTATGATTTCAAGCGCCAGATCCGATGCAGCCAGACCGCCACAACAGGTCAATCGTTCCCCATCAATAATGAACATTTCCTCGCCCATGGTTATCTCAGGAAAGAGCTCTCTGAATGCAGCAATATGTTCGTAGTGAACGGCTGCACGGCGCCCCGTCAAGAGACCCGCAAATGCTAAGGGAAAGGCACCTGTATCCAATCCGCACATGGTTGTTCCCTTTGCGGCCATTTCCCTGAGCCAGTTAAGCAGTTTTGGTTGTCGGAACTGCTCATTGCCCCAACTGGCATTGACCACGATCAAATCATAAGCTGGATCTGCCTGTGTGATGTTTCTCAAATTGGAGATCGGTAGCCCGTTGCTCGCTTGGACTGCATTACCTTCAAGAGTGATGAATTCCCACTTATAGAGATTGGCGCCCCGAAGGTAATTGGCGGAACGGAACGGGTCTACAAAGGCATGCATGGCCATCGAATTGAAGCCATTCAGCAAAAGCATCCCGATACTGAACTCGTTAAAGGTGGGTCGTGTTTGTTTTTCCATATGGCGAAAAAACAAAAGCATATGGCTGAAAAAGTCAATCTAGTGATGATGTTATTTGAGACACTCGTCAATTAGGAGGTTTGCAAGGCGATGACAAAACCCAATATCTTACTCATTATGGCTGATCAGCTTGCACCGCATTTTACCGGCTGTTACGGCCATCCGGTTGCAAAAACACCTAATCTGGACGCGCTTTCCGATCGTGGGATGAGGTTTGAGGCGGCTTATTGCAATTCGCCGCTTTGTGCACCTTCAAGATTTTCCTTTATGTCCGGTCAATTGATTTCGCGGATCGCGGCGTATGACAACGCGTCGGAGTTCAAGGCCACCGTTCCCACTTTTGCGCATTATCTGAAGGCGCTCGGATATCGCACCTGCCTTTCCGGAAAGATGCATTTTGTTGGCCCTGACCAGAAACACGGGTTCGAGGATCGTGTGACCACGGATATCTACCCATCTGATTTTGCCTGGACACCGGACTGGGAAGCTCATGATGAGCGTATTGATAAGTGGTATCACAATATGCAGACCGTCAAGGAAAGCGGTTTGGCAAATGCCACGTTCCAAATCGATTATGACGATGAAGTGGGTTTTGCCGCGAAGCGCTGGTTGTTTGACTATGCCCGCGACAAGACTCTTGGCAAAACCGAACCCTTTGCCATGGTAGCGAGCTTCATCCATCCGCATGACCCATATGTGGCGAGGCCGGAATGGTGGAACCTCTACAGTGATGACGAAATTACCATGCCAGAATATGTGCTCTCACCTGAGGAGCAGGATCCGTTCTCCAGAAGGGTGATGGATGGTATCGAGGCAAGCTATGTTCCTCTCACAGAAGAAGAGGTTCGCCGTGCGCGTAGGGCATATCTGGCCAATGTGAGTTACTTCGACAGCAAGATCGGTGAACTGGTTCAGACACTGGAAGAAACCGGTGAACTGGACAATACCATTGTTATCGTGACTGCAGACCATGGCGATATGCTGGGCGAGCGTGGTCTTTGGTACAAAATGAACTTTTTTGAGCATTCCGCGCGCGTGCCACTCGTCATGGCAGGGCCTGGAATTGTGAACGGGGTTGCTGAAAACGCCTGCTCGCTGGTGGACCTGCTGCCAACGTTCCTGGAAATAGCGGGTGCTGATGATGATCTGGTGGGTGAACCTATCGATGGCAGAAGCTTGATGCCGCTAGCAAAAGGCATGACAGATCCGGTTGATGAAGCAATCGGCGAATATTGTGCTGAAATGACACCTTATCCAGTGTTCATGATCCGACGCGGAGCCATGAAATACATACATTGTGATCCAGATCCGCCACAACTTTATGATCTTTCCATTGATCCGCTTGAGAAGAACAATGTGGCCACCGATCCCGCATACCACAATTATGCTGTGGCTTTTGCTGAAGAGGTTTCACAGCGTTGGGACAGCGAAAAACTGCGTGCTGACGTGATGAAGACACAGAAATCACGCCATGCCCTTCACGCGGCTATGGAAGCGGGTGCTGGCGAAAGCTGGGACTATAATCCACCTTCTGATGCTAGCCATCAATATGTGCGCAATCACATGGACTGGACCGTTGCGGCATCCAGATACCGATACCCACCGGTCAATCAGGGAGATGATTAATCATGAAATCTGTACTCGACCCAAAAGACTTTGAACGCCTTTCTGGTGGTTACCATGAAAATCCAAAACGCTCTTTGTCCCTCAAGGCAGAAGCCTATACGGACCAGAACTGGTACAAGCTCGACAATGAGGCTGTGATTGCTAGCAGCTGGCAATGGGTTTGTCATGTGGAGAAGGTGCGTGAGCCAGGTTCTTACATTGCGCTGCAGGTAGCGGGAAAGCCAATTGCTGTGGTGCGAGACCGGGACGGGGAACTTCGCGCGTTCTACAATGTCTGCAAACACAGGGCTCATGAGCTCCTGAGCGGGGAAGGAAACACTACCCGGATCATGTGCCCGTACCATGCTTGGGTGTATAAACTTGATGGACAACTCGCGCGGGCACCGCACACGGAACATCTTGAGGGGTTTGATTTATCAGAAATCTGTCTCGATCAGGTTCAGGTGGAAGAGTTTTGCGGTTTTGTCTTTGTCAATCTGGATATGACTGCTTCTTCTTTAAGCGAGCAATCCGGTGATCTGGAAACTGAAATCCGCCATTGGGCTCCGGACATTGATAAACTCACATTCGGCCATCGGCTGACCTACGAGATCAAATCCAACTGGAAGAATGTGGTCGATAATTTTCTGGAGTGTTATCACTGTCCTACGGCTCACAAAGACTTCTGTGAGCTTGTTGATATGGACACATACAAGGTGACCACATACGGCATTTACTCAAGCCATATGGCAGATGCGGGCAATTCACCTAACAGCGCCTATGACGTTTCCAATGCCACCGTGAAAACCCATGCGGTCTGGTGGTTGTGGCCCACCACTTGCCTGATGCGTTATCCGGGTAGGTCATCCATGATCGTCCTCAACATCATTCCGGCGGGGCCGGACCTCACATATGAAACCTATGACTTTTATCTGGAAACACCTGAGCCGGATGAAACCGAGAAGGAAGCAATCCGCTATCTGGATGAGGTCTTGCAGGTGGAGGACATCAACCTCGTTGAAAGCGTTCAGCGTGGCATGAGCACTCCGGCATTTGATCAGGGCAGGATCGTCCATGATCCGGATGGTTCCGGTAAGTCTGAACATGCAGTTCATCATTTCCACGGTCTTGTACTGGATGCCTACAGGAAAGCAGTTGCGTAATGGGCCTATTAGAGGGGAAAACCGCCTTCGTGACCGGAGGCACAGGGGGCATCGGCTCTGCGATCTGTGAACGCTTTGAGAAAGAGGGGGCTCAGGTAGTAGCCGCGGACTTGGGCGACAACGGTGGTGCAGGAGAGTTCATCCAATATGATGTGACCGATGAAGCCGGTATAATCAGCACGTTTGATGATCTGGCAAAGCGCTGGGACAAACTGGATATTGAGGAGACAATCGAAAATACGACGCTTGAGCAGTGGAACCGGATTTTTGCGATCAATGTCACGGGGATGTTTCTAACCTCGAAATACGCACTCCCTTTGCTGCGCAAGGCTGCAGAAAAGAACTCGAACGGTTCGTCCGTCATCAATTTCGGATCCTATGATGGCTATATCGCTGACCCCGGCCTTGCGGCCTATTGCGCCACTAAAGGTGCCGTTCATGCGCTGACCAAAGCAATGGCCTGTGATCATGGGCCTGAGGGTGTGCGGGTGAATGCTATTTGCCCGGGATATGTGGATACACCAATGCTGCAAAGCTTCTTTGAGGGCGATGGCTCCGGCGGTGGTGGAGGAAATATCGAAACCCTGCAGCAGGCAGTGCGAGACGTTCATCCCATGCGCACGTATGGAAAGCCTGAAGACATTGCAAATCTCGTCAATTGGCTTGCTTCCGACGAGGCCCGTTACGCGGCCGGACAGCTATGGGTTATTGATGGCGGCCTGTCTGCGCAAGTTCAACAGATGAAGTTATAGGATTTTCTCATGGCCAAACCAGTAATCATCACATGTGCTCCGACCGGGGGAATTCATACACCAACCATGTCACCGCATTTGCCGGTGACGCCGAGTGAGATTGCGACGGCAGCAATTGATGCCGCTGAAGCCGGTGCCTCTATCATCCATCTGCACGCGCGTGATCCTGAAACCGGGAAACCTGATCCGAGGCCTGAAACCTTCATGCAGTTTCTGCCGATCATCAAACAGTCCACCGACGCGGTGGTGAATGTTTCTACTGGCGGTGGGCTTGGCATGACAATGGAAGAGCGCCTGCGTGCTGCCACAACCACCAGCCCGGAAATGGCTTCAATGAACATGGGTTCCATGAATTTTGGTATTTTCCCCATGCTGGAAAAATACTCTGACTGGAAGCATGACTGGGAAGAACCGTTCCTGGAAATGACGAAGGATTTCATTTTCCCCAACACGTTCCGCACAATCGAATTTGCACTGAAGGAACTGGGTGAGGGGCATGGAACACGGTTTGAGTTTGAGTGCTATGATCTGGGGCATCTCTACAATCTTGCCTATTTTGTCGACAAGGGGCTGATCAAGCCACCATTCTTCGTTCAAATGGTTTTCGGAATTCTGGGCGGTGTGGGTGCTGACCTTGATAACCTGATGCATATGCACACAATCGCGAACAAGCTCTTTGGCGATGATTATGAGTGGTCTGTCCTTGCTGCCGGACGCCATCAAATGCCATTTGCAACACAATCCGCAATGCTGGGTGGCAACCTTCGCGTGGGGCTTGAGGATTCACTTTATATCGGTCCTGGAGAATTGGCTAAGTCCAATGCAGATCAGGTGCGAAAAATCAGATCAATTGTCGAGAATTTGGGGCTCAGCGTGGCCACGCCGGATGAGGCGCGTGAACGTCTGGCACTTAAGGGAGGTGATCAGGTGAAGTTCTGACTTTGTCTGATTTCAGTTCTGTAGGGAGGAAAACATGCAAACGAAAATGCTGATAAACGGTGAACTGGTGGAAGGTGCAGGTGTCGCCCTTCCGGTAATTGATCCAAGCACTGGCGGGGATATCACTTCTGTCAATGAAGCAAGTGATGAGCAGGTTGATGCGGCTATAAGGGGAGCAGAAGAGGCGTTTGAAACCTTCTCGCGAACCACACCTGCTGAGCGGTCTGCGCTGCTACTGGAAATTGCAGATGTTCTCGAACAGAACTCAACGGAACTGGCAGAGCTTGAAAGTCTTGACGTGGGCAAGCCATGGCCATCAGCGCACGATGATGAAATGCCGCTCACGATCGATACGTTCAGGTTCTTTGCGGGTGCAGCGCGTACCATGGCAGGCGCAGCCGCCGGGGAATATGTGGAAGGCCACACCTCGATGATCCGTCGTGATCCGGTTGGTCCGGTTGCGGCAATCGCACCGTGGAACTACCCGCTAATGATGGCTTCCTGGAAACTGGCTGCGCCTCTGGCAGCTGGATGCACTGTTGCACTCAAACCTTCAGAAGTGACGCCACTTTCTACCCTGCGGGCAGCAGAGTTGCTTGCAGATGTCATTCCTAAAGGTGTGCTGAACGTTATTCATGGACGTGGTCCATCTGTCGGCGAGCGGCTAATCAACTCGCCAGAAGCAGAAGCTATTTCTATTACAGGATCACCACAAACGGGCATGGCTGCGATGAAGGCTGCTTCAAACCAGATACGCCATGTGCACCTGGAATTGGGTGGCAAGGCACCAGTCATCGTATTCGATGATGCGGACCTGGATGCAGTGGCTGAAACAATCCGTTATGGATCCTTTTTCAATGCCGGGCAGGACTGTGCTCAGCCGTGCCGCATCATGGCTTCTGAGGGAATATACGACAAGCTGGTGGCTGCCGTAGAAGCTCAGGTGAAGCAGATCAAGACCGGTAAACCTAAGGATGAAGGTACGGAAATGGGGCCGATAGTTAGCGAAGTGCAGCGCAATCGCGTGGCTGGCTTTGTGGATGCAGCCCGGTCAGGTGGAGAAATAGTCTGCGGTGGGGTGGCAGGCAGCGATGATGGCTTCTTCTACGAGCCAACCGTGGTGGCGAATGTGGACAATGATGCGGAAATTGCAACCAATGAGGTTTTCGGACCGGTTGTTACAATTTCGCGCTTCAAGGACGAAGAATCCGCGATCAAGACCGCTAATGCAGGGAGGTACGGGCTTGCTTCCTCCGTTTTCACAGCTGACGTGGGCAGGGCAATGCGGGTAACGTCAGCACTTCGGTATGGTTTCACCTGGGTGAACACCCATGGTGTGGGAACGCCAGAGATGCCTTGGGCTGCCATGAAGGGCTCGGGAACGGGTTGTGACATGTCTGTCTATTCCCTTGATGCCTACACGGCCATCCGCCACGTTATGTTTGCTCACTGATATGTTGCTTCAAGGAAAAAAAGCTCTGGTAACTGGCGGACGGCAGGGGATTGGCCGGGCAATTGTTGATGCACTGGCAGCAGAAGGAGCGACTGTGATCACCTGTGGGCGCGGGGGAAGGCCAGACGGTTTGCCCGACCAAATAGCCTGGCATCAGGTTGATGTGGCCGATGCAAATCAGATGAACGCCCTGGCCGAAAACGTGGGTAGCTGCGATGTGCTTGTTAACAATGCAGGTATCCAGGTGGAAAAAACCGTTCCTGACAGTACTGATGAGGATTGGGACCTGGTCATGGGAGTTAATGCTAAGGGGGTATTCAATGCCTGCCGTGCATTCATCCCGACTATGAGATCCGGTGCATCCATCATCAATATAGGGTCCATCTCAGGCAACGTAGCTGATCCATCCATGGCGCTTTACAACGCTTCCAAAGCATTTGTGCACGGGTTAACCCGATCCATAGCTGTAGATCATGGCCCTGATGTCAGGTGTAACGCGATTTGTCCGGGCTGGATCGAAACCGGCATGCTTGATGCGGGGTTTGACCTTGCTGAGAACCCTGACAATGCCCGCAAGGATGCCATTAACCGCCATGCGGCACGTCGTTTCGGCAAACCGGAAGATATTGCAAAAATGGCTGTATGGCTTGCCTCCGACGCATCAGAATTTGCCACTGGGCAATGCTACGTCGTGGATGGCGGTCTAACAGCTGCATCTCCTTTAAATCCAGGATTATTCTAATGACTACCATAAACAAAACAGCAGTTCTCGGTGCGGGAGTTATCGGCGCCAGCTGGACGGCCTTATTTCTTGCAGCTGGGATGGATGTTAACGTCTATGATCCTTCTCCATCCGTACAAGAAGATGTGGAGGCCTATGTGGCTGATGCATGGCCCACACTGGTGAAGCTGGGTTTGGCAGTTGATGGGCGCAAGGGAGCGTTAAATTTCTTCGATAATGCAAGTGAAGCGGTTGTCGGTGTGCAATTTGTGCAGGAAAACGTGCCAGAGAGGTTGGAAATCAAGCATGCTGTCTACGCCGAAATAGAGCCGCATCTTGAGGCGGATGCCATTGTCTCTTCATCAGCGTCCGGGATCATGGTGAAGGAAATGCAGGAAGGATGGCAGGATCCATCCCGGTTTATCCTGGGACATCCTTTTAATCCGCCTCATCTGATTCCGCTTGTGGAATTACTTGCCAATGACAAGACAGCTGATGGAGTGCTTGAAATTGCAGAGGAATTTTATGCAGCCGTCGGCAAGACTACCATCCGGGTCAATAAAGAAGTGCCAGGTCACGTGGCGAACCGCCTGCAAGCTGCATTGTGGCGCGAAGCCATATACCTTGTTAATGAAGGCGTGGCCTCGGTGGAAGACGTTGACAAGGCGGTTTGGGCTGGTCCCGGATTGCGATGGGCTGCAATGGGACCCACCATGTTGTTTCATCTGGGTGCCGGTGAGGGTGGCTTGAACTCCTTCTGCGAAAGATATACCGACAGCTTTAACCGTTGGTGGGATAGTCTTGGTGATATTCGCTTGAACCCGGAGATCGCTGAAAAACTCTGTCAGGGTGTGAATGCTGAAGCTGCAGGTCAGGATGTTGGGCAGCTGAGTACAGAGCGTGATGAATTAATCTCTTCGATGTTGTCTTCGACGATTTCAAAAAGAATTAAATAACATAAAATCATATGGTTATATTAGTTTTTTAAAGTATAAAATAAAATTATTTAGATAAGATTTTTATTGGCTTTTGTTTGAGATTCAAGCGAATCTTATTATACTATAAGTAGAGTTCACGCGCATATTCACTTTTTAAGTGTGAAGTCTTTTTTGCTTAATACTTATTTTTTACTGATTTCAATTTGATGCATCATGATTTTAAAAAAACTGGCCTTTGGCCTGGGCATTTTGACCCTGTCGACCTACGTCTACATGTACACCACTGACGAAGCTTTAAGCCTGCATGGAGAGGAAGTGGCGAATGGACTTAGCTGTATGTTTATCGACGCGGAGTTCAACATCCATCAGTATTATGTCAGCCGGAAAAACCTTGGATATGGCATTCATGGATGTCCGTTTTTCACGCAAGTAAGGTAGATCGTCCATCCGTAATTCTGTTGTGTTTATTAATTGCAATGCAAAGCAGGCCAGACGGAAGAACTTGCTTTACATTGTCTCATTGCAAGGCAACACCAAAATGAACTAGGGTTATATTTTAAAGTAACTTTGGGAAATTTTGATATGGACAAAGCTCAATTCAGGTTCAGGCCGCTGAATGTGGAGGATTTGTCTCACATATCAGGCTGGCTTGAGGACTTTGACGATGTGTCATGGTTCGAGCGATCCCTTCCTGTTCCCGTTAGCAAGGAATCAGTTACTGAAAACTGGAAGCCTGATATTGAGTGCACTGATCCGAGAAAATCCTTCTGGTTTTTGTTGGAGGACAATTATGGCAATCCGGCAGGAATTTGCGGGCTGCAGGGTATCAATTACATACATGGTGATGCTGTAATTCCAGTCTTTGTGGCTAAAGAATACAGGAACAAAGGGCTGGCTGTGGCTATGATCATTCTGCTTTGCGACCTTGCTTTTGGGCAACTTCGCCTGCACAGGTTGTCCACCCTTTACAGAGCCGGACATGAAATTACAGAAAAACTGGTCGCCTGTTCCGGTTTCGTGGAAGAGGGGCGTGTGAGAGAAGGTTGGTTTGCGGGTGGCAAACACCATGATATAGTCCAGGTGGGTATGTTGAAAACGGAGTGGGAACACCAACGTCCTTTGATGTTAAAAAAGCTGTCAGAACGCGCTTTTACCGTCTCAAACGACGTTTCTGCTGTGCACTGATGGTGTTGGGTTAGGCGATGAGTAAAGAAGTAGGCTTCAAGCGGAGATTGGCTGCGATTGTGTTTGCTGATGTGGTTAATTACAGCCGCATGATGGGAGCCGATGAAGTGGGAACTGCTGTTGCGGTCAAACAACGTGTATCAGAATTTGCAAAACTGGCTGCTGAACATTCCGGCGAAATCGTAAGTACAGCTGGTGATGGTGTTTTTCTGTTGTTTGAAAGTGCGGTCGATGCGGTCGCATTTTCCGTTGAAATTCAAAAGCATATGCGTGATCTCAACGAACATCTGCCAGAGGAAAAACAAATAATTTTCAGGTTCGGGATAAATCTCGGAGATGTGTTGGTTGGAGATGGTGATCTTTCAGGTGAAAGCATCAACATTGCTGCACGGTTAGAGGGATTTGCCAATCCCGGACGCATTTGTATTACAGGTTCTGTCTATGACAGCGTCAACCATAAGATGTCTTTTGGATATGAATATCTGGGTGCACAGCAATTCAAGAATATCAGGGAAGAAGTCGACGTATTCCTGATCCATGAAAATCCGACCAGTGCGGCCATGACCGCAGGCTTGCGACGTGAACGGAAAGTGGAACCCACATTGGATGCAAATCCAATTATTGATCAGTCCATTGTGGTGCTACCATTCGGCTTTCAGGGGAGTGATGGCAGTGACAGCTGGTTTGCTGACGGCTTGACGGAAGACATTACGACTAGCCTTTCCAGGTTCCAGCAGTATTTCGTAATTTCCCGTACGTCTGCCTATGTCTATCAGGATCAGAAACTCTCGCCGCAACAAATCGCAAAGCAATTGGGAGTTCGTTATGTGGTGAACGGCTCTGTGCGCAAAGCAGGGAGCCGTATTCGTATTACCATCCAGCTTATTGACGTGATCAGGGATCGCACGATCTGGGGAGAGCAATATAATCGCGAAATTGAGGATCTGTTCGATCTTCAGGATGAAATCACCCAGACGATTGTTTCTGCTACTGCTTCAAAGATTGAAGCGTCGGAACTGGAGCGTTTGCGTCAAATGCCACCATCCAACATGGCGGCGTATTCTTATGTGCTTCAGGGGCAGAGATATATATTCAGCTACACCCAGGGTGGGGTGAGCCATGCACGCGAACTGTATGATTCAGCGCTGTATAACGATCCGAATTATGCGCGTGCGCTGGCCGCAAAATCCCGTACGCTTAACCTGGATTGGCGCTATAACTGGACACCGGAACCTGATGTGGCGCTGGATGGTGCCTTGAACCTTGCGCAGGAAGCTATTGGCATTGATACGCTTGATGCCAGAGGCTTTGGTGAGCTTGGCTTTGCCCATTTGTACCGCAAGGAGCATGACGCGGCGATCAGCGCTTATGAACGTGCTTCTTCACTTAATCCGAATGATGCTGATCTGATGTCTGATATGGCGGATGCATTGGCCCATAGTGGACGGTCAGAGGAAGCGGTGGATTTGCTCTTGAAAGCGATGCGTCTCAACCCGTTTTATCCAGATCAGTATATCTGGCATCTGGGTGGCGCATATTTCAATCTCAAGGAATACGAAAAGGCAATTCGCACCATCAAGACCATGCAAAATCCAACAGAAGGGCGGCGTATCCTTGCGGCAAGCTATGGTCATCTAAACATGGAGGTTGAAGCTTCAGCTGAGGCGCGTCGGGTATTGGAGGCTCATCCGAATTTCAATGTGGATCACTGGGCGTCTGTTCAGCCTGACAAATTCCAGGACGATGTGGATCATTTCGTGGAAGGCCTGCGACGGGCAGGCCTCTGATCTCAAAGTTATTTTCGGTCAATTTGGCAATTTAGTCGCTTGCGTCTCCGCGTGCGCCGCTTAGCCGAGCACCGGAAATTCTCGCGCCTGAAACGCGTGCTCCAGATACCCTTGCACCTGAAACCCGGGCACCTGATACACGTGCACCTGACATGCCAGGGCCGCCATCACCCAATCCCTGCAACAACACCTGCTCAATCGTGCCAGAGTCGTAATCCAGACGCATGGTCTTGTCTGAACGTTGATAGGTC
>CAWUJF010000014.1:0-15391 GCA_963922405.1 uncultured Hyphomicrobiales bacterium
CCGGTGGAGATATCGGTTTGATTCACCGCCAGTCAATGATTAACTGCTGTGATAGCAAGAGTCACTTTGTCATAGGTGATATTTGCACCGGCGTAAAAGTTTGCACGCCCGTCTGCGCCGCCGCTATTCGTATTGTTTCCGTTACCGGCAGTATTCGGAGAAACTGCACGGCCTGCCTGTGATATGCGAGGATCTTCCACGCCGACAGTTATCGAAAAGCCGTCTACTGACCAAGTGTAATCGAAGATGGTTGCGTCATCGAAGCCGTACCAACCTTCATCGACATTCGGAGTAAACGCACTACCGATAGCCTGAAAGTTCACACCGGCAAAGTTATGGTTTGATGTCCAGTAGTTTGCGCCAGCAAATCCTGCTCTGAAACCTGCTAGTGAAATGAGTGCGATATCCATATCGATATCGGCATCGGTGTTTGAATCTCCAGCTTCAAGGCGATACAGAGCGCGCAGGGTGCCGTAGTCCGTTTCGTTTCTCACATCAACATTCAGACGTGCGCGTTGACCCCAGAAAGTGCGAGACTCTTCGCTTGTGGTTACACCTGCAGTGTTGGAGATATCCAGATAGTCCTTTTCATAGGACGAGCGGACGAAGCCGCCAAGGCGGATACATGTTTCCGTACCAGGAATGAAGAAAAAGCCGGATCCGTAAGCGTCACAAACGCGAACATATTCGACAGGTTCAGGTTCGACAACAATGGCATCAGCTGCCTGTGCGCCAGTTACGGCGATCATGGCCGCTGCTGAACCGAGAAGAAATGATTTGATATTCATAATAAAATTATCCCAAATTGATTTTTCATGAGCCATTTATGCTTGGTCATGTGGTAATTTTACTACAATCTAAATTTACTTAAGGTCAACATTTTGCCCGGAATATTCTCAAATAATGCTTGAAAATCAGTATTTGTTTTTCAATTTGTGGTAAAATTATCACACAAATCATCTCCCAGTGAATGTTATTGTGTGAACTTTGCGTATTGAGAAAACAGAATCAGGCGTGTTAAAATTCCTCCGAATAGGGGGAATGTGTTGTTTACAGGTTCAGACTTGCGGAAATTCAGAGAGTCACGGGAATGGTCTCTACGACAGTTCTCAACTGTAATTGGTGTGAGTGTGAAAACAATCCAGGTCATTGAAAAAGAAGACAAACCAGTGCCATTGCAGATGCGCCTTGCTCTGGCTGCTATTAAGGCGGGTGTGCATCCTATCGAGCCCAACAGTTCCAAAAGCTGATTTCTTGGAACAGCATGATTGCTTCTTGAATTAATTTGCAGGCCATCTAATGTGGCAGAATTACTTTATTATTATTACCGGTTTATTCCGGGACTATTTTTATATTTATACTACCAATCTGCCTATTGGCAGATAACAGACATTATTATGAATGAAACAAAACCGGTTTCCCGCCAGGCGGGTTTTCTGCACAATGCGCATCTGGACGAGGTAAAATTACCTTGCGCCTGCCAGACACTGCAGAATTTTATGGAACACACAAACTGGAGCCTAGAACGTTTATCTGACGCGATAGGAGATGATCCCCGACGTCTAGAAAGGGTAATGAAGGGTGATGAGCCGCTTGGTAAAACGGCTCAACTCGCCTTACTTGCCAGTTTTTATGGCCTTGCTCCGATTAGTCGGAAAGACTAGTACTATCAGGCTTTAACCCGCTCGGATTTCGGATCATACATGGGCTTGAGGCTTGCTTCGGCTTTCACGCGAACGCCAGCAATCTCGATTTCATAATCAGATTCAAGCACTTGCGCTGCGGTTTCACCTTCACAAGGCACATAGCCAAGGCCAATGGCTCCTTCCAGTGCGTGTCCGTAAGATCCGGAAGTGAGGTAACTCACGATTTCACCGTCGCGGACTACCGGCTCATGGTGATAGAGCAGGGGCTCTGGCTCTTTCAGTCTGAACTGAACCAGTCTCGATGAAAGGCCCTCATCCTGTTTCTTCAGCACCGCATCACGGCCAATGAAGGATGGTTTGTCCTTTTTGACGGCGAAGCCGAGACCTGCTTCCAACACATGGTCTTCACAAGTGATGTCATGGCCAAAGTGGCGGAAGCCTTTCTCGATCCGGCAGGTATCCATCATGTGCATGCCACAAAGGCGCATGCCGAAATCATGGCCTGCCTCAGCGATCGTTTCAAACACGTGGCCGCACATGTCAGCGCTCACATAAAGTTCCCAACCCAGTTCGCCCACATAGGTAACCCGGTGCACGCGACCAAGGCCCATGCCGATTTCGATGTTCTGGGCGGTGCCGAACGGGTTCACATCGTTTGAGAAGTCGGCTGAAGAGACTGTTTCCAGCAATTCGCGTGATCGTGGACCCATGATTGCGAGAACCCCTTCGCCAGCGGTCACATCTGTTATGACCACATTGAAATCACCTTTGTGCCGCTCAAGCCAGGTCTGGTCAGCAAGGCGGGTCGCGGCAGGGGTAACCACGAGGTAAGAGGTCTCTGTTAGCCTTGTGATCGTCACGTCTGCTTCGATGCCACCACGCTCGTTCAGGAACTGGGTATAGACGATCTTGCCGTTCGGTACGGAATAGTTGCCGCCACCCACATAATTGAGGAAACTTTCGGCGTCCGGGCCTTCAACACGGATTTTACCGAAGGATGACATGTCATACATGCCCACATTCTGGCGCACTGCCATATGTTCTTCACGCACATTGTCAAAGAAGTTCTGGCGGCTCCAGCTGTATACATATTCAGCAGCCTGGGCTTCGCGGGCAAACCAGTTTGCGCGTTCCCATCCGGCCAGTTCACCCATGACGGCTCCGCGTTCCAGCAATTGGTAGTGGAAGGGAGTGCGTCTGATGCCACGGGCTGTTTCCTTCTGGCGGAACGGAAAGTGATCGGCATAGAGAAGGCCAAGGGTTTCCTTTGACCTTTCAAAAAGATAGGTCTTGTTACCCTGGAATGGCTGCATGCGGCTGATGTCCACATCACCGAGGTCGAATGGCCGCTCGCCATCATTCATCCACTGAGCGACCGCCATGCCGGCACCGCCGGATGACTGGATGCCGATGGAGTTGAAGCCTGCGCAAACATAGAAGTTCTTGAGGTTTGGTGCTTCACCGATGTGATAGGAATCATCTGGTGTGAAGCTTTCCGGTCCGTTGAAGAAGGTATGGATGCCCGCTTCAGCCAGCATCGGCATGCGTTCCACGGCCTTTTCCAGGATCGGCTCAAAGTGATCGAAATCCTCGGGCAACTGGTCGAAACAGAAATCCTCTTTGATGCCGCCCATGCCCCAAGGTTTGGCATTTGGTTCGAATGCGCCGAGGAGCATTTTTCCGGCATCCTCTTTATAGTAAGCACATTCATCAGGCACGCGCAGAACAGGAAGCTGCTTCAGGCCCGGAATGTTTTCGGTGACGATGTAGAAGTGCTCACAGGCATGGAGCGGAACGTTCACGTTTGCCATGCGTCCTACTTCATGGGCCCACATGCCGCCGCAGTTCACCACATAATCAGCTTCAATCGTGCCTTGCTCGTCAACACCATCGCGTTTCCAGTCAACACCGGTTACCCGGCCGTCTTTCTGATGAATTGCAGTGACCTTGACCCCTTCAATCACCTGAGCGCCATTCATCTTGGCGCCTTTGGCCATTGCCTGGGCAATGTTTCCCGGATCACCCTGACCATCCAATGGCAGGTAAACAGCACCGGCCACATCGTCGATGTTGAGGTGCTCGTATCTTGCTTTCACTTCAGAGGGAGAAATCTCTTCCACTTCCACACCAAAGGCACGGGCCATGGATGCCTGGCGGTAGATTTCTTCCTTACGCTCTTCTGTCAGCGCAACTGTGATGGAACCACAACGTCTGAAACCTGTGGCAACGCCCGTTTCTTCTTCCAGTGTGCCGTAAAGTTCCTGGCTGTATTTGGCAAGCTTGGTCGTGTTTTTGGTCTGTCTGAGCTGGGCAATCAGACCGGCCGCATGCCAGGTGGTGCCGCAAGTAAGCTGCTTTCGTTCCAGCAGCACGATGTCTTTCCAACCCAGTTTTGCCAGGTGATAAGCAACAGAACAGCCAGCGACACCGCCACCGATGATCACTGCACTTGCTTTTGATGGAACAGGCTTGCTCATTGTCGTAAGTCTTTCTTTATCCAGTGTAATTTGCAGCAAATCGCCTTAAGCGCGTTGCTGCTTCTTTCAATTTCTCTTCAGGTTGACAGAGGCTAATTCTTAGGTGACCTGCTGCAGAAGGCCCGAAACTGTCGCCAGGCATTACGGCCATGTTTTCCGCGTCCAAGAGGTCGAACGCGAACTTTTGTGCGTCATTTGTGATGTCACGAATGTCCAGCATGAAATACATGCCGCCGGGCTCGTTCAAAGTGCGGATCCCGTTGGCACCTTGCAAAGCCTCGAGGAAAACTTCTCCGCGTTTGCGATAGGTATCAGCAATTTCGTTGACCCCGATCTCATCGTTGAGCGCGATCGTGGCTGCCTTGCTGATGAAGTCATTCATGCCGTAGGTGGAAACCAGATTGTGCTGCGTGAAGAAATAGGCCATTTCTTCCGATGTGATGATCCAGCCAAACCGCCAGCCGGTCATGCCATGGCTTTTCGACATGGACTGAATGACGATCGTGCGCTCTTTCATGTTCGGAAGCGAGCGGGGCGAGATGTGCTGACCATTGCTCAACGACCAGTAAACCTCGTCAGAAATCAGCCAAACATCGTGTTTGATGCAGATTTCGGCGACCGCTTCCAGCGACTCGCGAGTATAGATTGCGCAGGTGGGGTTGTTGGGTGAATTGATCATCACCGCTTTTGTATTCGGTTTGATAGCCGCTTCAATTGCAGCTGCATCGGGCTGGAACCCATCGTCGGGGGAAGCCGGAACGAGGGTAAAAGTGCCACCAGCAGAGCGCACAGTGCCCGGATAGGTCACGTAATGTGGGCTCACGATCACCACATGATCACCCGGATTAAGCACTGCCTGCATGCTGGCATAAAGACCGCCCTGTCCACCAGGCATGGCGACCACTTCCTTTGAAGTAACCGGCATGCCAATGGCCTTGGTTGAAACCTTTGCGATTGCTTCCAGCAAGGCAGGCTGACCCTGGATTTCAGAATAATTGTGGTATCCCGCATCAAGCGCCTCTTTACAGGCTTCCACTGAATTGAATGGGGTGGGGAAGTCATGGTCGCCAATGCAGACCATGAGCACATCAGCGCCTTCATGGTTACGCTTTTGCGCTTCTGTATATACTTCCCAACCTTCGAGGTCAGATTCAGAAATTTCGGTGATGCGGGTAGAGGGTAAAGCCATTAAACAAATCTCCTTTTGAGCTCTGCTATATGCTTTGGTCCTACCTCACAACATCCTCCGATTACGGAAGCTCCTTGGGCTATCCACTGTTCACAGAAATCGGCATATTTTTCCGGGCCAAGATCTGTTCTCGCTTCAAGCTGATCCACCGTTTCAGACTCGGTGAAACTTGAAGTGATGTAGGTGAAGCCATTGGCGTAGGCACCAAAAGGAACATCAAGATCTGAAAGGACCGGAATGGCCTGAGAGACGGCTTCCGGCGTAGAACAATTAATTAGTAACGCAGCTGGTGAAAACTCTTCCACGACCGTTCTTATGTCGTTCAAGGCTTCACCGGAGCGCAGTTTTGTTCCGTCTTCATCGGCAACGGTAATCCCCAGCCAAACCGGTTTGGAAGAAGCAGCGGCGCCCATCATGCAGCCCTTTGCGTGCTGAATACTGCTTACGGTTTCAATCAGGTGAAAGTCCACATACGGTTCATGAATTTTCACAATTTCTGCAAACATTTCAGCAGCTTGTGCGGGTGGATAGTCCAGATCCGGGCGATAGGAAAATCCCAGTGGACCGATTGATCCAGCAATTTTTCCGTTGCCATGCTTGTCGCGGGCGTCTGCCGCGATCCGGCAGGCCTGCTCGTGAAGTTTTTCGAAATTGCTTTCCAGTTGCGGGTCCTGTTTTTGCAAACGGTCGCGGTGGATCGCATAGGTGTTTGTGGTGGCAACCTGTGCGCCGGCAGCAAAATAGTCGCTATGGATGTCACCCACGAGTGCGGGCTCGTTCATCATCACATGGGTAGACCAAAGCGGTGTAGGCGGTTCGCCATAACGGCTTATCAGCTCCTGGCCCATGCCACCATCAAGCAATGTGATAGGTCCTTGCTGCGTCATGCGCCTGCCTCCAAAAATCTTTGGCTGAGCGTGCTAGTCATCTGGATGATCCGGAACAGGGCCAAGCGGTACGATGTCGTACTTGGCATTGAGGGCATCCATTTTTGCCTGATCTTCAAAGTCTTCCGTTGTCATCTGAGCCAGTTCCGCAAGGAAGCCGTCGAAGCCGGAGGGCTGGAAAATCATGAGCATTTTTGCCGGTTTCTGATCAGCGACACGACAGGCGTGTTCGATCCCCGGGGGTACGTGAATCGTAGTCCCCGGGGTCGCCTTGATCCACTCCCCATCAAGGTAAAAATCCACTGTCCCTTCAAGAAAATAAAATGTTTCAGCGTGGGTCTCGTGCTTATGTAGCCCAAGCGCAAAGGCTGCCTTCAGATTATCTTCCATAAGGGTGTATGCGCCTCCGGTATGCTCGGTCCCGACCTTCACAAAGGTGTGGTCGTTTTCCCAATCATAATTTGGACCTTCACCCGGTGGTACATGCAGTGAGATTCCGCTCATGCGCGAAGTCTTTCGTTTTCTGGATCCCAAAGTGGCTGGTCTTCTTCAACGGTTGCCTTGCGGCGCTCGCCGTAGATTTCGATTTCCAGTTCGGTGCCGGGCTTTGCCAGATCAGTGCGCACAATGCCGAGCGCGATCGACTTGTTGACGCGGTAACCCCAGCCTCCAGAAGTGGTTTCACCCACCACTTCGTTGCCGCTCCATACAGTAGACATGTAAGGTGCGTCAGACTTGCCGGCGTCCACAGTCATGGTGACAAACTGTTTCTTGCTGCCTTGCTGGCGTTCGTTTTCGAGGGCTGATTTCCCGGTAAACGCGGGCTTGTCCCATTTGATGAAGCGAGCCATGCCGCCTTCGAGAAGGGTGTAGTCCGTTGAAAGGTCGCCCTTCCAGGTGCGGTAACCCTTTTCAAGGCGTAGCGAGTTCAGGGCATACATGCCGAACGGCACAGCACCGGCTCCACGGATTGCATCGTAAAGTTCTGGAATGTTCTCAGTGGCGCCGTGTACTTCCCAGCCCAGTTCGCCGGCAAAGGAAACACGAGCCAGAAGGCATGTGATGCCATTGATCTCAGCTTTTTGATGAGAAAGCCAGGATGCGGAAAGGTCAGCATCGGTGAGGCCTGACAGGACTTCACGGGATTTTGGACCGGTTACCAACAGAACTGCAAAGTCCAACGTGTGGTCGGTAAGGGTGAGGGAACCATCTTCCGGTAGCGCCTTTTCGATCCACTCCCAGTCATGCCATTGGGCCACAGCTGCGGTCATGAGGGTGAAAAGGTCATCATCATGACGCATGATGGACATCTCGGTCACGATCCGGCCGCGGTTGTCGGCGAAATAGCCGAGGTTCATTCTGCCAACCTTGGGCAGACCACCTGTGATCTGGGTTCTCAGCCAATCGGCAGCACCTTCGCCCTTGAGGGTAAAGCGTGAGAAGCCCGGCATATCCAGGATGCCGCAATGGTCACGAACAGCTTCACATTCCTCACGAACGCGTGGCTCCCAAGGACCGCTACGGTACCATGTGTGTGTGGCTTCTTCTGAAGTGTCGTCGCCGTCTTTTGCAAACCAGTTTGCGCGTTCCCAACCGTTATAGGCACCCATTTGTGCGCCAGATTCCAACAGTTTGTGATGAACTGCAGAGAGTTTCTTGTCACGTCCGGCAGGCCATTCATGATGCGGGAAGTGCATTGCGTATTCATGACCGTATGTCTCAAGCGCTTTGGCGAGGCAGTAGTCATGGTCCGCATAGTCTGTGTATCTGCGCGGATCCACAGCCCACATATCCCATTCTGTTTCGCCATGGACGATCCACTCAGCAAGCACTTTCCCTGCGCCGCCACCCTGGGCGATGCCGAAGGTGAATGAGTGGGCTTCGAATGCGTTTTTAACCCCTGGCATTGGGCCGATTAGCGGCAGACCGTCCGGTGCGTATGGAATAGGACCGTTGATGACGCGGCCAACACCCTGTGTACCAAGGATCGGGACGCGAGCCATAGCATCTTCAATGTAGAATTCCAGGCGATCAAGGTCATCCGGGTAGAGCTGGAATGAGAAATCATCCGGCATTGGATCTTCAGGTGTTACCCAGTGAGCCTTACAGTTGCGCTCATATGGGCCGAGGTTCAGGCCGTTTTTGTCCTGACGCAGGTAGTAGGAAATATCCACGTCGCGAATCATCGGCATTTTGTGACCTTTTTCCTTGGTCCATGCTTCAAGTTCCGGAATTTCCTCAGTCAGGAAGTATTGGTGACTCATCACAACCTGAGGAACTGTGCGCCCGCCGAACGGTTTGAACCACTCACCCACGCGCTGAGCATAGTAACCAGCTGCGTTCACTACGTATTCACAGCGGATGTCACCCTTTTCGGTATGGACAATCCATTCATCACCATCGCGGCTTACGCCGGTTGCCGGGTTCATACGGATGATTTTCTGACCCATTTCACGGGCACCCTTGGCAAGCGCCTGAGTGAGCTGAGCCGGATCGATATCACCATCGAGCGGATCCCACATGCCACCTACGATGTCATGGGTTTCCATGAACGGGTTCATGTCCTGCAATTCCTGAGGTGTGTGGATGCCAATCTCAAGACCCTGATAACGGCCCATGCCTGCCACACGTTCGAACTCTTCCATGCGCTCCTTGCTGTGTGCCAGACGGATAGAACCGGTCACCGCGTAGTTCATGGGATAGTCGACTTCATCGGCAAGGCCACGATACAGTTCCAGGCCGTAGCGCTGAATGTTCATGATGCCCCAGGAATTGGAGAAGTTTGGGCAGTTTCCTGCAGCGTGCCAGGTGGAGCCTGCGGTCAGCTCGTTCTTTTCAACCAGCACACAGTCTGTCCAACCTTCTTTTGCCAAATGATAAAGACCGGAAACGCCAACAACGCCTCCCCCTATGATGACCACTCTCGCGGTGCTTGGAATTTCTGCCATGTCTTGTTCTCCAACTTAATTCAATATACCGGCGGTGATACCGCCCAAATTACAATTGCCGGCTGATCGCTTGTGTTGCGCCATCGATAGGGTTCGCCGGCGAAACGGAAAGAGTCTCCTGCACCCAATGTGTGCCAGACGCCTGCTATTTCAATTTCGAAAATGCCTGAAACCACGAAACCGGATTCTTCTGTGTCACGTTGGTTTGCCTCAGCAAGATTTGCGCCGGGGGTAAACTCCGAACGGATGAGCTCAAAGGAGCCGCCCAGATCCGGTGACAAAAGCTCCTCCAGTAAACCTTCTTCAGGATTTCCGAGACGGCGGCGATGCTGTGCGCGCACAATATAGCGGGCCTCGTTCGGGTCGCCGGAATGCTCTCCAAAAAAGAAGCTCACGGGTACGTCAAACATGGCAGCGATATTCCGTAAATCCTGGATTGAGGGTTCGGAGATGCCACGTTCGATCTGGCTAACAAAGCCTACGGACCGGTCCAGTTTCTCAGCAAAATCCACCAGGGTAATTCCGCGTGACTTGCGCAGGGCACGAATGTCGTTGCCGACGCTGCCTAAATTATCAAAAGTGTTGATGTTTTCTGCGGTTGCTGTTGCCATGATGGATCCGACGCTTGAATTCTCATGGCATGAAATATCATGATTGTGAAAAAATCAACAAAAATTTCACGAATAAGAACTGATTTTCATGGGGGTGAAAATTGCAGCCATGACGAATATTCTGGATGCGGATTTTTCATAAAGCAATTGTGACTTAGCGTGGCCGGATATTGCGGTAAATTGTCCAATGATTTGAACGTTTTGGATTGTGTAATGAAGGCTTTGGCCAAATCAGTATTTGCGGCTTTTCTTTTGGCAATGGCTTTGCTTGCCGGGACACTTGCCAGAGCTGAAACTGACATCGCCGGTTTGAGCCTGCAGATGTTTTCGGTTCAGGGAGAGGCAAAGCGCCCGATTGTGGAAAAACTGGTGGCTACGGGAGAGCGAAGTCTGATCCCGACTTTTGTCCTCGCGATGCGTTGGACCGGTGACAATAAATACGTCGCCAAAGCGCTCTCTGATCTCACGGAAACGGAGATTAAAACCTGGCATGAGGCCTATGAGTGGCAGGAGTTGAACCCGCAGATCATTCCCCACGAATCATATCGCGCCCTCAAGATGCGGTTTCTGGGAAATACGGATCGCAATTTTCTGGATTTCTTCAAAGACCCGTATGGCAAGCGGGAGCGGATGAAAATCAGGCTTGAGGAGATCAGCTGGGGTGGTGTGCTTGTGGATGTGGGGATCCCTTCGCTTGATAACCCTCCGATGATTGATGCTAAAGACGCGGACTATCTGGTTGATGATGATCTCGTTTTCGGGGTGGAAATCAATGGTGACGTGCGCGCCTATCCACTGCGCATCATGGGTTGGCACGAGATGTTCAACGATACGATTGGCGGTGTGCCGGTGGCACTTGCCTATTGCACGCTTTGTGGTGCGGGCATTCTCTTTGAAACCGAGGTGAAGGGAAGGGATGCGCCATTTGTGTTTGCCACTTCCGGACTTCTCTATCGCTCAAACAAACTGATGTTTGACCGTGAAACGCGCAGCCTCTGGAACCAGTTTACCGGCGAGCCGGTGGTGGGACCGCTCGCTGACAGCGGTATCAAGCTAAAAATCCATCCCAACACCATTACGAGTTGGGCAAATTGGAAGGCCAAACATCCTCGATCCAAGGTTCTTTCAATCGATACGGGCTTTATACGCAACTATGCGTCCGGATTTATCTATCGCGAGTATTTTGCAAGCCCCGATCTCATGTTTCCCGCGGTTGTGGGCGATGAGAGTCAGATAAAGCGCAAGGAATATGTTTTTGGCATCCAGCAGGCAGGTGCTGCCAAAGCCTGGCCGGTTGAAGCGTTCCGGGATCGCAGGGTCATCAACGATACGGTTGGTGGCGTGGATGTGGTCCTGATTGGCGATGCTGCTACCCGCACTGTGCGAGCCTATCAGCGGGAAGCAGGTGAAGTGTTCAATGATGACAATGATGGTGAACTGGAAACAACGGGTGAAAGCTGGGCCGTTACCGAAGCTTTTCTTGTTTCAAGAGACCAGAAACACAAGCGGGTAAGGGTGCCAGGTCATGTGTCCTACTGGTTTGCCTGGAACAATTATCACGGTGTTAAGAGCGAACTCTTCTCAGATTAGGGCATGGCAACTACAGAATTTGCCAATTTAACCTGCTGAAAGGAAATAAGCTTTCAGAATGAGGTGCTCAATGGGAAATCTGTTTCTTTAAAAAGTCTCATTTTTTGATCAATCTATGACTTAGGTCAAAGACCGGGGATGTGCCATGTGGAATTTTGTACGAGGAAGGCCACAATGCCATGACTCATGTTGATGAAGCACATATTCCAAACCCTGCGTTTGCAGTAGCAAGTGAGCGCCCATGGCGTTCTTTTGCCAAAGCAATCAGCTGGCGTGTAGTGGGTACGCTCGATACATTTCTGCTTTCCTTCTTCATCATCAAATATCTCGGATCGATGTTCGGCATGGACGAGCAAACGGGTGATCTGGACATTGCCAAGACCGCCAGTTACATCGCGATTACGGAAATTATCACCAAGATCATCATCTACACCTCGCACGAACGCATCTGGAACCGTGTCCGGTGGGGTGTGGTGAAAACGCTCAAAGGTGCAAGAAGCGAGACACATATCCGATCTGTTACCAAGATGAGTACCTGGCGGGTTCTTGCGTCCCTCGACACTATGCTGTTGGCGCTCATATTTACCGGTAATCTGGCAACGGCGATTTCGATCGGTGGTGTGGAGGTTTTCACCAAGCTTGTTCTCTATTTCTTCCATGAACGGATCTGGCTGAGGGTTAGATTCGGTGTGGATAATGCAGACTAGCCGCTGCGCTGATCGAATTTCCCGCAGCATTCAGTTTAGCTGATTGACAAAGCAGTTGTCAGTTTCCTAGCCTCAGATTTCTGATTGTCACAGAAGAGGTTTCAGGATGTCCGGTTTTATCTTCCGAAATGCAACGCTTGTGGATGCTAACGATCCGTCTGCCCGTGAGGGATTCGATGTGATTGTGGAGGGTGACCGGATAAAGGAAACCTCGGCCAATTCCGTTACATCCATTCCTGGATTTCATGAATTGGATCTCCGCGGTGCCACGCTCATGCCAGGCCTGATTGATGCCCATGTGCATGTGAAGGCAACCGATCTTGATCTTTCAAAACTGATGAGCAAGCCTGTCAGTTATCTTTACGCGCAAACAGCCCAGATCATGAAGGGCATGTTGATGCGCGGGTTTACAACGGTCCGGGACGCGGCAGGTGCTGACCGCGGTCTTGCCCAGGCAGTGGATGAGGGTCTGCTGGACGGTCCGCGTTTGCGGGTGTGCGGACTGGCGCTAAGCCAGACCGGTGGACATTCTGATGTGAGGCCAGTCACGGTTATGAGCCAGGCAAGTCAGATCGAGCAGCATAATCTGGTCCAACAACTGGGACGCATTGCCGACGGTGTTGATGAGTGCCGCCGTGCTGCAAGGGACGAATTGCGCAAAGGTGCGCATCACGTGAAAATTATGGCGGGTGGCGGAGTTTCCTCACCTTCTGATCCGATCGAGAACACTCAGTATTCCATGGAAGAGATGACGGCCATCTGTGAAGAAGCTGCTGCTTGGCAGACCTACGCGATGGCGCATACCTACACGCCTCAGGCGATATCCATGGCGGTACGTGCAGGCGTTCGTACGGTGGAGCACTGCAATCTGATTGATGCAGAAACGGCAGCCCTTGTTGCTGAAAAGGGGGCATATCATGTGCCCACAAACATCACCTATTGGGCGCTCAACAAGCATGGCAAGGAATTTGGTTTTCCAGATGTTTCAATTGAAAAGCTGCAGGTTATCGTGGATGCGGGGCTGAAGGCCATGGAACTCACCAAACAGGCCGGCGTGAAAATCGGGTTTGGTACTGATCTGCTCGGCCCCTGTCATAAATATCAGGCCAATGAGTTTTCGTTGTCCGCAGAAGTGCTTGGGAATTTTGGAGCCATAACGTCTTCTCTGAAGACCTCCGCTGAGATCATGTATATGGAAAATGAAATCGGGTGCATCGCACCGGGCTACAAAGCGGATCTGATTGTGGTTGATGGCAAGCCGTTGGATGATATCGGATGTCTTGAAAACGATGGAAAGCAAATTCCGTTCGTCATGAAGGACGGCAAAATTTTCAAAGATACGGCAAAATATCTTTAACGGATTGTGGATTTTAACCCAATTCGACCAAACAATGGTGCCAATTGTAACCGTGCCCTTGAAATTATTCCGATTTCCGCTGTAAAAGCGGGCAGGAGGTTTTCCTGACAATGGAAGTGATGACGCTGACCACAGAAATGACCGTCGTTCTGGGGTTGCTTGGGTTTACAGTATTTTTGTTTGTGTCTGAAGTGGTGCGCGTCGATCTGGCTGCCATACTGGTTATGGTGATGCTCGGACTATTAACCTTCGCTCCCGGTCTTGAAGGGATGATTGATATCAATCACTTGTTCGACGGGTTTGCTTCCAACGCGGTTATCTCAATCATAGCGGTTATGATTATTGGTGCCGGGCTCGACAAAACCGGCGTTATGAGTCGTGTTGCCGCCCTCATCCTGAAATATGGGGGCAGTACGGAAAAACGGATTGTTCCGATTATTTCCGGCACTGTGGGTGTTATCTCATCCTTCATGCAGAATGTGGGTGCCGCCGCACTTTTCCTGCCGGTTGTTTCTCGGATTTCACTACGAACCGAAATTCCACTGTCACGGTTGCTGATGCCGATGGGCTTCTGTGCGATCATGGGTGGTACGATGACGCTGGTGGGTTCGTCACCCCTGATCCTGCTTAATGATCTCATCATATCAAGCAATCGGGAATTGCCGCCTGATCAGCAAATGGAACTCTTCCAGCTGTTTGATGTAACTCTTGTGGGCATTGCTCTGGTTGCCACTGTGATTTTGTACTTCATGCTGTTTGGCCAGTGGGTCTTGCCGAAAGCGCGCGAAAATGACGGCGCTGCGAAAAGTCAGACATTGAAAAACTATCTGGAGCGCATCTACGGATTGCAAGCGGATATCTTTGAAGTGATTGTACCGGAGGGACACAAGATACAGGGGCAGACGCTGGATGATGTGATGCAGCGCGACCACCTTTATATCATCGGAACCTTTTACAAGGGGCAGCGCTGGTTTGCACCGGTAATCCAGACCCGGATTACCACGCCTTGTCGTCTTGCTGTTTTGGGACCTCGTGATGCGGTTGAAGAGATGATGACCGAGGAGGGGCTTACCCATACACGGCGGCTGGAAGTGTTTGCTGAGGATTACGCCGCGACCAAGTCAGGCGTTGCGGAAATGGTTATTCCGCCTGATTCCACTTTGATCGGTAAATGCGCGCATGATGTGGTTTTCCGCAAGCGTTACGGTGCGAGCCTGCTTGCGATCCACCGCCGTGGCGAAACCTTCAGCTATGTGCAAACGGAAGACCATGTGGGCACGGCCGTGGGTGAAGTGGAAATGCAGGCGGGAGACACGCTGGTTATCCATTCAACCTGGGAAGCACTCACACGGCTTTCGCGGGACCGGGACTTTGTGGTCGTCACATCAGATTTTCCGCGAGATGAATTGCGGCCGGGTAAAGTTGGCTGGGCGGTTTTCTTCTTCCTGATTGCCTTGGCATTTATTCTGCTGACAGACGTGCGTCTTTCACTCTGCCTGCTTGTGGGCGCTGTGGGTATGATTGTGACCAGAGTTCTGAGTATCGATGAAGCTTATGAAGCGGTGAGTTGGAGCACGATATTTCTTCTCGCCAGTCTCATACCGCTTGGGCAGGCGGTCCAGCAGACGGGCACGGCTGAATGGATCGCGCAGCAAATTCTGACCATTCTGGACGGCTGGCCTATCTGGGGTCTACAAGCCGGTATTGCGGTTCTCGCAACCATATTCACGCTTGTCATGTCGAATGTGGGGGCGACGGTTCTGCTCGTGCCACTGGCCGTTTCGATTGCGGTTGCTGCAGGTGGAGATCCGGCCATTTTTGCCATGACTGTGGCGATCTCCACATCAAACTCGTTCCTGATTCCGACCCATCAGGTGAACGCACTAATCATGGGCCCGGCGGGCTATCGTGTGGTTGATTTCATGAAAACCGGCGGGATTATGACCATTCTATTCCTGGTGGTCTCTCTCACCATGATG
>CAWUJF010000015.1:0-15288 GCA_963922405.1 uncultured Hyphomicrobiales bacterium
ACTGCATCGTTCTGGCCGTCAAAGCCCATGCCACCGACGCGGCTCTGGATGCGCTGTTACCACACCTGGCCGTTGATGGCTTCATCCTGTCTGCGCAAAATGGTTTGAATGAACTGACGATTGCCCAACGAGCCGGGCCAGAACGCACAATGGGTGCATTTGTAAATTATGGTGCAGACTGGATTGGCCCCGGTAGAATTTTGTTCGGCAACCGTGCCGCTGTTGTGGTTGGCGAAATTGATGGATCAATCCGCCCAAGAACTGAACAGATGCATAAGCTCCTACAGGTGTTCGAACCTGAAGCTGTGTTAACGCAAGACATTTGGGCTTATCTTTGGGGTAAGCTTGGATATGGAGCAATGTTATTTGCGACAGCTCTGACACCGGATAGCATGACCACGAATTTTGCTGATCCGGCACGCGGTCCTGCGCTGATCGGCCTTGCCCGCGAGGTGATGCTCACGGCTCTTGCCGAAGGAGTAGATCCAAAGCCGTTCAACGGGTTCGAACCAGCCTCATTCATGCCAGATGCTTCTCAGGAAAGTGCCAAACAGAGCATTGCTGATCTTGCTATCTTCAATTCCAAGACAGCAAAAACCCATACGGGTATCTATCGCGATCTAGCCGTGCGCAAGCGGAAAACGGAAGTTGACCCTCAAATCGGGATCATAGCCACAATTGCAGCTTCCCACGGCATAAACACGCCCCTACTGAGGCGTTTGGTTGAACTCATACATGACATTGAGGAAGGACGCCGGGAGATGTCGATTGAAACATTTCACGAGCTCACAAAGGTGATTGAATGACAGCCCGCCTTGCCCTTGTAACAGGCGTTGTTGGTGGCCTTGGTGCAGCTGTTGCCAAAAGGTTGGCACGCGATGGTGCACGTGTCGTAGCCTGCGACCTGGCAGGTGACGAATTAGAAGAACGCGTCAAGAGCTTGGGCGTATCTGCGTTCGAAACCGATCTGGGTGATCCTGATGCTGTAAAGGATATGTGCGCGCGTCTTAAATCAGATCACGGGACTGTTGATATTCTGGTGAACGCTGCAGGCGGAGTGCGCGGTCAGGTTGGCACACCATTGGAAGAGGTTAAACCCGATGCCTGGCATGACATATTTGCTGCCAATGTGGACTCGGCACTTTTTCTTGCGCAGGCGCTTGCACCAGACATGAAAAAAAATGGTTGGGGTCGGATTGTCACGATTAGTTCCGGCGCGGGTCTCAGGCCCAGCTTGACCGGCATTCACGCCTATACGGCCGCCAAACATGCGCTTGTGGGTTTGACAAAACAATTAAGCCTGGAGCTTGCCCCTCACGGTATTACGGTCAATTCCATCGCCCCGGGATTTATTCGATCGAATCCTGCCACAGAACGCCAATGGAAGGCTTATGGTCCTGAGGGTCAGGCCCAACTGATCAATCGTATTCACAGCAAACGACTGGGTGAGCCCGAAGACGTTGCCAATGCCGCCGCCTTCTTCACCTCCGAAGAGGCAAACTGGATAACAGCTCAGATCTTGAGCGTCGATGGCGGTGTAACCTAGCCTGGAGGTTTTATGACTGATCGCGTCACCGACTATGCGTTGAACCAAGAAACTGTACTGATAGACGATTTGGCTGCTCTGGTTGCCTGCCCTTCTGTTGGCGCGGATCCTGCCATGTCGCAAGGTATGGAGGATGCAAGAAAGTTTATTGAGAACCTGCTGGAGGCGATGGGTTTTCAAAATCTCCAGCGGCTCACGCCAGCAGACGGCAGCGGTCAGCCAGCTATTTATTCTGAGCGTTTAGATGCACCAGGCAAGCCGACCATTCTCGTTTACGCGCATTATGATGTGCAACCGCCGGATCCATTGCAAAAATGGGAAACGCCTCCCTTTGAAATGACCAAACAGAATGGGAGGCTAATTGGACGGGGTGTGTCGGATGATAAGGCACCGATGATGATCGCGCTGAATGCACTGGCTGCTTTTTTGGTTATTGATGGCAAACTGCCGGTGAACATCAAGCTGTTGATTGAAGGAGAAGAAGAAACTGGATCGGATTCTCTTGCTGGCATACTCGAAACAAACCGAGAATTGCTTAGCGCAGATGCGGTTCTGTCAGCCGATGGTGCCAGGTGGCTCCCAGACTTGGAGACTCTGAACGTGGGATCACGCGGGAATGCGGGGTTCGAGATACGACTTCAAACCGCCTCCCAGGATCTCCATTCCGGCCGCTATGGTGGCGTTGTCCGCAACGCTCTGCATGAAATGGCTCGCTTAGTTGCTAGTTTGCATGATGAGACCGGCCAAATCAAAGCACCTGGATTTTATGATGGTGTGAAGGAGCCAACTGCGAGTGAACGCGGAGAAATCTCGGCGATACCCTTTAGAACGGAGCAGATGTTAGACAGCATTGGTGCAGTTCCACATGGTGAGGCAGGTTATTCAACGTTGGAACGGCTTTGGTTACGTCCGACTGTTGATGTGAATGGGATGTGGGGTGGTTATACCGGTGCTGGATCAAAAACCGTAATCCCAAACGAAGCATTTGCAAAAATCACCATGCGTCTTGTTGAAGGGCAATCACCAGAGGCTGCTCAAAAATCCATCGAAGATCACCTCAAAAACCAACTTCCTAATGGTACAAAGCTTGAGATTTTCGGTGAACGGGGCAGTTCCGCTGCCTATGCTGTGCCAGCAGATCACCCATTGCTTTCAGCAGCTAGCAGTGCTCTTCAAATCACAACAGGCAAACACCCTTTAAAAGTGCGAATTGGAGCATCGCTCCCATTAACGGAGATCGTGCAGCGGACGCTTGGGCTGGACACGATCATGTTTTCCTTCGCTTTATCAGATGAAAACTTTCACGCGCCTAATGAGTTCTTCCGCCTAAGCAGTATTTCGGATGGCCTTAAAGCTTGGATTCAAATTTTGCGTGAAATCGCAAAGACCGACCCGAGTGATTACGAACCTTACAAACCAAGATGACGGTTGATAAGCCAACCGATAATCGTCGCGGTGCCGCGCTGCTCGTGTTTGCTGCGGCAGTGTTCACGATGGACGTGACCTTACTGCGCTATCTCAGCCAGAGCGTGCCCTTTGAGCAAATCATCTTTTTTCGGTCTCTTTGCCAACTGGTGATTGTAACCATCTGGATCAGAGCTCGGCCCAACCTGCAATTTGGATCTACCAGATGGCGTTCTTTGATAGTTCGGGGCGTTACCAGTTTGGTGTGTTGGTGGCTTTATTATGCCAGTTTTCTATTACTTGAGCTTGCGCTTGCTTCCACCCTCACCTTCACCACTTCTCTTTTCGCTGTTGTCATGGCCCCTTTTATTCTCGGTGAGCGTATTGGATGGACACGCGGACTGACAACCATAGTCGGATTTATTGGCGTCGTATTGGCAAGTGGCGTGACCAATTTTCAGATCCAAACGGGAGTTCTGTTAGGCCTCGGCTCTGCTTTTGCAGCGGCAATTCTGATTTTCCAAAACCGTGTTCTAACAAGGACAGAACACACTGCCACGATCATGTTCTGGATCGGGCTTGTGGCAACAATCGGGACAACGCCTGGTGCAGTAATGAGTTGGACGACACTTAATTTTGCTGATTTAGCAATAATGGTAGGCGCAGGTAGTTTGGCAACAATTGGTATGCTCCTTACCGTGGAAGCTTATCGCTTCGGAGAGGTCTCGGCACTCGCCCCATTTCCTTACAGCCGTATCCTTTTTGCACTGATGGCGGGATACTTTCTTTTCTCTGAGACGATCACTTTGATTGAATTGATCGGTGCCGGACTGATCGTCATCTGCGGGCTAGTGTCTCGTGAGCGTTTGCAAGAACAGCGATTATGATTTCTATTTTTGCTTTTGTGGAGCGAGCGACATTTACTCATCAGGGCAAACGATGCACGCATCAAAATTATTTGGATTTTGCGTCCAGGAAAGTTTTGATGCGGCGCGTTAGTGCCTTCGCAACCGATTCATGGATTTGTTCTGGAAACCCAACGGGTAGGCTATTTTCTAACTGATCCAATGCCATTGGTTTTGCTTCAACGATCTCGTCTATGACGCTTTGTACAAGCGTTTTTGACAGGCCTGCAGCAATACTCGTTTCGATAAAATGTCGAATTTGGATTGTTTCAATACGGTAGTGATTATTATTACCGATACTCATTGCCAGTTTGAATTGGTTACGCTTAATTTGCCTGGCATCAAGGCTTGGTTGCGCAGTTAAAACATCATAGAGCGGGGTCATTCTAAATCCGCCACCTGGCATTAAAAATATACTGAAATTTTTAGCATGACCATCGGTGGCGCCAATCAACCAAAACAGTATCTGCGCCTTTAGAAAGTTCTTTTGATCTTCTTGTGGCGTATCACTACCTTTCAGAAGATCGATGATTTTTGAAATGCCGGGACCACCTTGTGACTGATATTTCTTAGTGGGTGGTATTGAGAGCGCTTGACAGCAATCTTCTTGTGGTAGACGCAACAGTCGGCCATCTTTCGCCCAAAGTCGATCAAAGCGTTCTACAACTAGCGCTTTTGTGTTACCGAACTTGCGCATTTCTGCTTTGTTCACAGTTAGGCCGAACGCATCCATCAGCTTGATGCAATAAAACTCATTCTCAACGCTGTTGGTAAGATCAATACCTTCGGGCAGTTTGCCGATCTGTGTTTTAAATATATGGGTTGTGGGAGTTATACGGTGTGGTTTTAGCCATCTTCCGTCGTGATAGAGCAAGGCAGTTTTTTCCTGTGCACCTGCGACCGAAATGCGAAAGGCATCATCATCGCTTAGACCTAAGGGTGCACGTCCCAGATTATTAAGAATGCTCTCTATTTCTTCATCATCGACAACTTCACCGCCTATCGCGGCGGTATCTTTAACATCGTCATTTTCATTTGTTATGAATTGAAGTGCACCCACACAATCGCTTCCGATAGCCGCTAGCATGCTATATGCATCGGTTCCTTCTGCACCTACTCTTTCGGCTACACGGCGAATGAGTTCTTCAGAATCAGGCAGCAGATTTTCAAAGACCGCTGAAACAGGTGCGCCTCGATAAGCATCTTCTCTTAAGGGAAGAGATAACGAAACCGGGTAGGCTTGCGGATTGTCAATCCAGCTCTCGTCATATTGGAACGAAATGGCACCGCTTGCTTCTTTTAACAACCGGCCAACAAAACGATTGTTTTGATAGACTCGTAACGGAGCATGTCTGCGTTTACGCGCCATTAAAGGCTATCCTCAATGTCTTGTGACGAATAGCGCGAACGATCCGCAATTTGAAATTCCAGGTTCAACGCAGAAAGAATGTTCAATATCGTTTCGAGATTGGCAGCCTGGGTTCCCGTTTCAATGTCTGAAATGGTTGCTTGACGTATACCTACTTTTTCAGCCAAGGCTTTTTGCGTCAGTCCGATCTTTTTGCGTTGACGTCTTATCTCGTTTCCAATCTGTTTTGCATTTCTTGCAATCCGCATGGCAAATCCTTGTTTTCCGTTTTATACGGCAAATCGGATAAAAATACAATATACTATAAAGCGTATAAAAGTTAATAATACGCTAAACCGTATAATAATGCTTTATACGATAAATCGTATAATACAGGAATGTAACGCGGACCGTGAAGACTTGTGATGGGACTTGGTGTTTTGCTTTTAGCTCAGTGACTGTGAGAAGTCACGGTCACTCTTGCTTCTATTAGTTTGCCATTGAGAGCAAAAGGGGAATGGTCGTCTGCGTTAAGGGTAACAGATATTTCATTCTCACCTGGATGAAGTGAATCCAAATGAAAATATGGGCTGTAAAGACGACCTGCTTTCTTTCCGTTTATATAAATATGAGCATGTCCCTGATTTTGAACTGCGGGGCCGTTCACGCTTTCAGGAGTAAATGAAAAGTTCTTGGTTTCAAGAAATATGTTCCATCCAGAAACCTTATCTTTTTCTACTTTCAAAGTGACAGATGGAATGTTTTCCGCGATCACCTCAAGCAATTCATGATGCCCCTCATGACTGTGCCCGCTATGGGAAGAATGGGAATTATCAGCAGATGAATAAGAGGTCATGAAAACCAGCAGCATGGCCACCACGGCAGCATGATATATACCTCTGCCCAAGTTGATCCAAAATAGTCCGCGATTTGGAGCTGCAAGTTTTGTGTGACACATAGTCATTTCAATTGCTCTTTCTTTGAAGACACCGGGACAATCATATCAGCCGGGAGCATCCGCTATAAGATATATTTAGGTCATAATTGAGAACGACATTTCCTTCGAAATGCCGTCCTCAGCTTTCCTGGGAGGTCGGGTTTTAGCTAACGGGACTGACAATTGCTTTGTCTGTTCAACGTATTGAAAATCCAAAGCGGCTAAACGTCACAATCAGCCCCGTTTGCTAAACTCAATACGGTGCGATTCTCACCCAGTTGTCGTCGCCTTGGGTGATGTGTGTAGGAATGTCAGCACGCCACTTTTCCTGAGCACCTTCATGAACTTTGATATAGAGTTTGTTATCGACAATTTGCCAGACTTGTGGATCACCCGGACGTTTATAGTTCTGGGATGCAGCCCACGCACAGTAACCATCATATTGTGGGGCAAAGGCTGTAGGGTCAGCAGCAAAAGTGTCTCTATTCTCTTCTGATTTGAAGTACCAAACGGCACCGTTCCAGAAGTGATGGAACTTTGCTCTGCCTGGGACTGCAGTACCTTCTTTAAAGTAAGCAACGGTATCATAGCCACCTATTGCAGTTGCCAATTGGTTAGATGCTTGGGCAACTGTAGCGAATAAACCTGCTGATATCATCGCCACTGCCATAATCAATTTTCTCATATGAAACTCCTAATTTTCTATTCCATCTTGGGATCAGTCCGGAAAGCGCCTTCAAACAAGGCGATCGATTAACTGTGAAGACACAGTGAACATATCCCGGATTGACATTGATGGGAAAATTTCCCATTGTAAAATTGAATTTGTTCACATTACTGTGTTTGGAGCCTATGTATATCGATACGATAGAATGTGCCGGAAATGACCGAAGACGAAAAAACATCAACAAAGAAGGCGTTGGCGTCGCTAATCACGCCACTTGCTAGATTGATGATCGATTCCGGGATTTCACTTCCTGATGCTGTGGAGCTCCTGAAAGTGGCGCTCGTTGAAAGCGCGTCTATTGAACATCCTGACGCGTCTGCAAGTCATTTGAGTTTGATGACAGGCGTGCACAGAAAAGACATAAAACGCCTTGAACATAACGATCCTGTTCCCATTCGCAGTACTTCTGCAGCTCGCGTTCTAACGCTTTGGCAGAGTGAACCTGACTTTATGGAAAACGGAATGCCGAAGGCTCTTAAACGTGACGGTGACGATGGCTTTGATGCACTTGTGAAGCGAGCCAAAGTAGATGCAGCACCTGCTACGGTTCTGTCGGTTTTGAGTGAGTCTGGAAACATTGTTGATGAAGATGGCGTTATTAGTTTTGTTTCACTGGCGGTCGTACCTGAAGACCGCAAGGAAAAACTAAAAGTTGCTGTGGCAACGCTAAAGCCACATTTGGACACCACAATAAGCAATGTTTTAGGAGGCAAATCTCAATGGGACCAGGCTTTACGTTATTCTCATTTGTCGAAAGGTGCTGCTGAACAACTTGAAAAGGAGGCAGCCCGGCTATTTCTTGAAATGCTTCAGGAACTTGGCAAGCAAGCAAATGAGCTCCAGAACGAAGAGGAAGGTGATCAGCTTTTTGTAGCGGGTACTTACACACATGTTACGGAGCAAGAACAATGAGAACCGCTCTTTTAAGATTATTGTTTGTGATATGTGCCTTTCCGCTTTTGATCGGTGCGGATAAGGAAGGCGGCATTATTGGTACCGGCGTAGTTGGCCAGATCACTGGCTTGGGTCAGTTTGAAGTCAGTGGCATGAAGTTTGAGATCGACAAAGATGTTTCAATTCAAGGATTAGAAAGCCTGAGGGAATTGGACATGGGTATGACATTTGCCGTCAGGGCCAAGCGAGAAGGCGATGACTGGTTTGCTACACATATCCGTCGGGTACATGTTGTTGTTGGTCCTGTGACGTCTAATTCTGAAGTAATGGGAATACCCGTGATTGGTGAACTGCCAGAGGGTGGAAGAGTTCGTGTGGATGGTTTCTGGTCAGAGGAAGGAATTGTGGCTTCCCTGATTGAACCTGTGGCGGATGGGGAAGATTCCATAACTGGACCGATTGACCAGATTGAACGCGTGGGTGAACTATTATCTGCGGATGGAACACCACTCACGATTAAAGAAGAAGGGATCATAACCCTTAACGGGCTTTATGAAAGTGGCAAGTTCACAGTGAATTCTTCTTCTACAGGATTATTTGATGGTGAAGAGCCAAATCTCTTGATGGCAGAAGGATATTTTTCCAAGCCTGACAAAGATGGCGAGTCCAGTTTCCTGGTCACAGGCGCGCGTTCTGCTGCACAGCAAAATGACCCACAGGGTCAGCAGTCTAAATCGGTGAGGTGCTCATATAATGGGCGAACCGATTTTGACTTCACAGAAATACAAATGCCGGAAAGGGAAACAGCAATTGCCTTATGCTCTAGTTTGCCCAGGTAATTTGTTGAAGCTCAAGTGCCGGCCTGACTGGTTTTGGATTTGATATCTGATCAATCAAAACCTCCACAGAACCCCAATATGGTTCTTTTAAGAACACCATGAAAGGAGATCTTCATGCTACGTAAATTTGTTATTCTCTTTGCCCTGTTTTTTGGAACTTTCAACTTTGCAATCTCCCCTGCCTGGGCGGATAAAGACCCTGTATATCAGAGTTTTTTTGGGACTGCGATTGATGGAACAGATCCTATATCCTACTTCACCGAAGGTCGTCCGATCGCAGGCAATTCTGACATTACTTTAGATTGGAATGGTGCAACGTGGCGTTTTGTCAGTAACGAAAATCGGGAGCGCTTTGCCGCTAACCCTGAAAAATACGCACCGCAATATGGAGGCTATTGTGCCTGGGCGGTTTCACAAGGTTACACCGCTTCCACCGTGCCAGAAGCCTGGGCAATTGTGGATGGAAAACTTTACCTCAACTACAGCCTGTCAGTTCAAAAACAATGGGAACAATCCATTCCAAAAAACATAAGTGCAGCTAACAAAAACTGGCCAGCCGTGCTGAAATAGGTTTGGTGTGGGCCTGTTCAGATTTTTGTAGATGCCGTTTGAGGCTCGAGCCATCCCTTATAGTGGGCCAGTAAACCGATTACTGGCAGGGTAAGCCTCACGTCGAAATTAAATCGTTTCTGGTCATCTTCGAATTCCAGTGTTTTGGATTGAGGCGCCAAAAAGAGAGGTAGAGGTATTGGGCCCAGCCTCCAGCCAGTCAGCGGCATTTTGATTGTTTGGCCTTGCACGACCAGATCGATCTCGAAAACAAAGGGGCCGAATTGCTCGGTAAAGCGACCATCGTCCCCTGTTTTCAGGATAGATGAAAATCGTTTACCCGCAAAATTTCGGATCCAGTGTTCTGATCTTTTGCCTTTGTGATCCAATTTTCGATCCACCGTTACGACGACAGGAACCTGAGTGCCACCAGCAGGAAAACCAAATAGCTTCGTAATGAGTTTTGCTATAGGCCCCCTACCCGTTTCTACGTCAGCCCTTCCGCTCCATACCGGCTCACCATTGTCACTATGGAAACGCTTGAGACTTGCAGGCAGTTCGTCAAAAGCAGCACGACCCAGTTTCTGCTCATAGATGCTTTGTTCTCTAAACCTGCAACTTTCATTGATACTCATATCATAGGGTTGTGTTTCTGCGGTTATCTCTGAAAGCGTCAAAGCTTCATAGGCTAGCCGAGCACCAGGTTTTACCTCACCGTTGAGCAGTTTTCGCACCAATGCGGCGGCTGCCAAGACGGGAACGTTTGGACCGTGATCTTGCCTTGCTAAGAGGGACCATTCGTGGTGCACAAATTTTCCGTCTTTATCCAGTCCCTTGGCCTGTAACAACATGCCGCCTCTGTCGGAAGTTGTGATTCTGGTGAGTTTCCTACACCAGGTAAGGGCTGGAGCAAGGAACATGGGGTCTGGAAAAAGCTTGAGCTTTCTCAGAAGAGCAATGGTTTCAATTCCCCATTGTTCGGGCTTTGATTCAAGTCCGGCAGAAAAGGTCACGTGTGAAGAGACAGCATGTTTCGGGCCGAGTAATTCAGCATCGAGCGTTTCCGCGGCAGCAACTCTCCGTAATCCAAGACCTGGAACATTTACATGTTGAACATCAGCCCATCCGGTGGTCGTGTCTATTTTCCCCTCTCGCCACACGGGAACCTGTTTACCCACATAGGTGAGAATGGCCTCAATGACGGATTGCCCCACTTCGCTTTTGCCTCCAGGAGTGATGCAATAGTCGAGACTATCCACGCGTTGCCAGGTTTTAGTCACGTGTTGCGCAATACACGCCGACAAGGCTGGGGTGGAGCTTGCACCTGTCAATCCGGCCACATTGTTTTTAATAGCCAGATCATTTAGCTCGAAACCAAAGTTTTTAAGATAGTCCCGTGCGTCTGCTAGATCTATCAAGTGGACACCTGACGCCAAAACAGCTCTTGCAGTATCATAGCTCGCGGTCTGGAAAGGGCCGGAACAATCCACCACGATAAATGGTTGTAACGCTTGCAATGTCTCGAAGAGGTTTTCTTCTCTTTCGAGTGCAATGCCCGTAATTTTCGTTTGCGGAAACGCTATACCAATCTCATTGGCCAGTGACATGGCTTTGGCTTCAGAGCGAGAGGTTACAATAAGTTCAAATCCTCCAGCCTGCGCTAGATGCTTAACCAGGCGTTTTCCAAAAACCCCTGTACCACCAAGGATGAGGACAGATTTCTTATCTTGGGAATTCATAGGACAAATCTATCCTTGTGCCCGGGATCTGGAACAATACAGGTGTCCTTTTTACCGAAGATGGCATACCGGTTACGGGCAATGATCGTATATAAAAAATCACGAAACTTTTTCGGTAGTATTCGACCAATGCGTAGCCATCTTGACGGACCCCTAAGGTGTTTTACCAGTGCCAGTACCCCATCAGATTTTGTGAGAACCTTGCCATCTTCAATAAACAGAAAGGTCACCGGGTCGTGTGGGTCGATGTGGTTTTCAAGTGCTAGCGACTTTCCTGCTTCTGACTGAATGGAAACAAACTTGATGCTGGGTTTAAGCTCGCGTTGCAGGGTGTAACGCACACCCCACTCGCAAAGGACGCATTCACTATCAAACAACCACACAGCGTGCTTTGTCATAACTCACTCATTTCGCGATAGAGAACTTTTTGATAAATCAATTCTCCAAAGATCGCGTTACTAAGTTCCAGATAAAAGTAGAACTGTTCGTCATCAATATTCTGGTGACGGATCGTTAGATCAAATGGAATGAGAGCATCAGGTACCCTGATGCGCTGGTTAAACAATTCAAAGATTAGGCCGTCACTTTCAAAAGTCAGAACGCCATCATCTACGCCAACTTTCAGCGCAATGCTGATGCCGTAACCGATATATTCCTCAAGGCCAGTGTGACCGCGAAACCGTTTGGCAGAATGGATGATCTGGGGAAACCCATGACGCGTAGCATAAAGCCTGGTCCAGGTTTGACCGCCTTTGACCACATCTTCTGTGACACTGACCACAGATGGCATGTCCAATTCTTTTCGAAGGGGCAAGGGTGCACCAATAACACGGGCAATGTTTGCAAACATCTGGCCTAGCCAGCTCATGCGAACTTCATCAGACTTACCAGAGAACACCACGGTATTGTTGCCGGTTACTTTTTTGGTGAAGCGCTTCTGAACCGCTTTCGGGAGCAAATTCCATGCTGTATCCGGCAATAGTTTGCGAAAACGACTATCGGTTTCATAATTTTTTCTGGTTTGTTCAATTGGCTTCTTGTTCTTCAGAATCTGAGCCATGGCCATATCCCTTTTCTACCTGTTACTTACCTCTTCCACTTGGGAGTAAGGAGGAGACTTTGGCACCAAGTTTTAATAACGCTGCCCTTTTTTCTTGGGGTATGGAGAGCATCTGATTATACCAGCGGTCCACAGACGCGGTGAAATCCATCATGGCTTTTAGTTTCTGACGTTTGGCAGAATTAATCCGGTCATCGTCGTCAGCCATTGCGACACAATCGCGAAGGGTTGCTAAGGCAGGGTCGATCTCACGAGCCTTTCTACCTGCCGCTATGCGCGCTGCGATTTCCCATACATCGGTCTCAGCCTCAAAATGGTCTCTTCTGTCGCCGCGTATGGGGACACGACGGATAAGGTTCCACGCCAGTAATTCCTTTATAGAATTAGAAACGTTAGAACGCGCCATATTGAGATCTTTTGCCAGGTCCTCTGCGGTCATTGGGTCGTCCGCCAGATAGAGATAGGCATGTATCTGGCTGATAGAACGGTTTACACCCCATGCCCCTCCAAGGTCACCCCATTGGAGGATGAAGGTTTCGATGGCATCCGGTAATGTCTTGTCGTTATTTTCAGTAATTTCTGTCATGACAGAAATATAAGAAATTACGTAATCAATTGCAAGATGCTACTTACAAAATATGTGCTTGCAAAAATTAGTGTGAAATACGCCTGCCCCAACTGACTTTGTCCCAGATCAGTTCATGCAGGAAATAGCTCAAAAACCCGGCGATTGTGCCTGCTATGGCAATTCCTCCGCTTGCGGTGACAGAACCGGTAAACAGAAAACCGATAAGCATCATTGTGAAGAAGCCGGCCACTTGCCAGGTTACCGCTTTGAAGAAAAGTCTGCTTTTCGTATCCATCATAATCATCCCATCTGATTGTATTGATTGAAATCTTGCTATCTCAAAATGGATCGATTGGACATTCTGGTTTTTTGCTGCAATAACTCGCATTTGTTGATTATTATCTGCAACGGTGATTTTTATGGATAAGCGCGATCGGTCGGAAATCTTCAGGGTTCGCTTGCTTGAGGCAATGAACACGAAAGATGTTTCTCGCAGTGCACTTGCGAGACTGGCAGGTGTTGATCGCTCAACCATTGGCCAGTTACTGAAAGCTGATTTACCACGCCTTCCTAATGCCCAACTGGCAGCAGATGTGGCAGCATCGTTAGGGGTAAGCACAGATTGGCTGCTTGGGCTTACCAACCGGCCGGAAAGACCGGGTGACATTGTTGCTGCAGCCATGGCACTGAGCCCGGCGGAAAGAAGTTCAGCGGATGCTCAATTGTTGCAGTGGCATCAGGAGGCTGCAGGCTACAAGATCCGTCATGTCCCAGCCACACTGCCTGACCTTCTTAAAACAGAGAGCATGCTAGGTTGGGAATATTCCACTTTTAAAAATAAAGATATTACCGGTGCGGTTGAAGCCATGCGGGATCAACTGGAATGGCTTAACTCCGGTGTTTCCGATTATGAAATTGCAATTCCACTCCATGAGCTGCAAGCCTGTGCTGAAGGTGCAGCCTATTATGAGGGATTGGAACCTTCGGTCCGTAAAGAGCAGCTCAATGTTATTGCAGATCTTTGCGAGAACATGTTTCCAAGACTGCGCGTTTTTCTATTTGATGCGCACAAAGTGTTCAGTTCTCCCATTACGGTCTTTGGCCCCAAGCTTGCAGTCGTCTATATTGGTCAGTGTTATCTTGCATTTCGGGAGAGCCAGCGGGTCACGTCTCTGACCAATCATTTTGACTGGCTGGTACGTGAAGCAGTGGTGGATGCCAGGAACGTGCCCGCTCACATACGTGAACTTATGAGCAAGAATGGATTATAAAAATATCTCTATCTCACAAATCGGTCAGAGGTAGCAGATAGAAGTTTCTCAGCTTCCGCGCTTATGCTTTTAACAATGGAGCCGGCTGGTTCTATCGACTGGATAAGGTCAATGGCTTCACCAGCAATGAGAACGCGTGTTGAAAGATCGTCGGGATCAGAAGCATCGTAATCTGCCCTTGCCACTTCAGGCCCGGCCTTCAGGTCTTCAATTTTGTCATGCCACTGATCCAATACCTTGTTGCGCACGACTCTGCCTGTGTAGTGCCAGGGCCAATCCACACCACGCAGCACATCAAATACCTTTGAACGCACAGTGTCATCACCACCAGCCACAGTCATTGCCTCCTTGGCAATGTCTGAACCGCTTGCTTCTGTGCTTGCCCAAAACCGTGTGCCCAACATAACCCCGTCCGCACCAAGCATAAGGGCAGCTGCCAGTCCCCGGCCATCTGCTATTCCACCGGCAGCGAGAATGATTTGTTCGTCACCTGTGAGATCACGTACGGCTGGAAGGAGGCTCATCAAGCCGCGATCCATACCATGGCCTCCCCCTTCCTGACCTTGTGTAACGATCACATCAACCCCAGCTTTCATGGCCTGTTCCGCCTGCGAAAGGCGTTGTACCTGCCAGATTGTGGGTATGTTTCGTGCTTTTGCTGCCTCGACTAGATCCTCCGCATCACCAAAGGATACCATCAGCGCCGCTGGGTCATGGGCCAGTGCTCGTTCAACTGCTTTTTCGTTGCGCTGTGCACTCCAGGTGATGAAACCGACACCCACACGTTGATTGCCAGCATTATGAAATGCGTCATCAATCCAGTCCGGGTCGCCATAGCCGCCTCCAATAATTCCCAATCCACCGGCTGCTGAAACGGCTGCCGCCAGTTCTCCACCGGACACTTTGTCCATCGGGGCCAGCATGATCGGGTGCTCAAGATCAAACTTTCGGGTGAATGCGGTCTCGAGGGTCAAGATATGGTTCCTTTATAGTGAGGGATAGGGAAATTTTCAGATAGCTGACTGCGACTAAGAACGCAAAATTTTTCTCTTCAGCCGATATGAGATTTTGTTGACTAAATAAATATTATATATAATCTTGCGTGAGATTTTTGGAGCAGATATGAAACCTAAGCTGACAATTCCTGAACTTGCCCAGAAGAAGAAAGATGGCGAAAAACTCGTCATGGTTGCAGTAGGTGAAGCCATGAGTGCCGCTTGGGCAGAACGGGCTGGTGTGGACATTGTGGGCATTGGTGACAGTCTTGGGATGACATTGCACGGCCACGAGAACACGTTAGCGATCACGGTGGATCAGATGATTGACCATGCGAGAGCTGTCCGCCGTGGTGCGCCCAATACTTTGAGCCTGGTATCCATGCCCTATGGTTCTTATGCAACGCCGGAGATTGCGGTCTCCAATTCCCTTCGCCTGATGAAGGAAGGCGGAGTAGATGCCGTAAAGATGCAGGGTGGCAAGGAAATGGCGCATATCATCAAGG
>CAWUJF010000016.1:0-15256 GCA_963922405.1 uncultured Hyphomicrobiales bacterium
ATCAAGTTTTCTGATAGGAATGAGTATACCACTTTCGTTTACAAAAGGTCTGGATGCGGCGATATTGTTTATTCCGGTGCTGATTTACATTGGTCTTGAATGGGCGTGTGGAAAACAGAAGGCAAAAGACCGCATCATCCTTGTCGGTGTTGTTTTGGGTGTGAGTAGCACCTTGCTTTACGGCCTGATTTATTCACCACTTCAGTGGAACAACATGCAATGCGATGTGTATTCGCTCTATTACCTGTCTGCTTTGGTGTTGGTTTCTATCGGATTTGTCGGGCTTGGTGCCTTTACCAATCAAATAGATCGGTTTGACAGGAGCCCAGTTCTTGCCCGATTGATTATCGGTAGTTTGGTAGGTTGCCTTGGTCTTGGTATACTGTCCTACGGGTTTACACAATGTGGTGCCGGACCTCTTTCCGGACTAAGCAATACGGCAAAGGAAATCTGGTTGAACCAGGTGCTGGAAGCAGCAAGCCTGGGAGAATACATATCTGATTTCCGCCATGGCTGGGTGAAATACGCAGCATTCCTGGCAATCACACTATTTACGGCCACTATCGTTCTTCAGAAACGTTTTTCAACAACGCCCCAGTGGTTGGCTTTGTATTTTACGCTGCTTGTATCATTTGTCGGGACATTGTTTCAGGTGAGCATGTTCAAGACGAGCTTGTTCCTGACAGTCCCCTTTTGCACAATGTTTGCAACGATGACAGCCAAATGGCTGACAGAAAACGTCAAAATGAAGCAGGTTTATACGATTGCAAGCCAGGGATTTATATGTGTCTTGATTTCCTCTTTCTTTTGGGAAGCCACAGCGGGATTAATTCCTGAACCATCAAAGCACAGATTTACGGAACTGCATTCTGGTAACCAGCCAATCATACGCACCAACTTCCAGAAAAACCCAGGCCATCGATCCTGCTATAAAGCACAAGACTTTGATGATCTAAATTTTCTGGATACAGGCCTTGTGATGAGTGACCTCAGTCATGCAACGTCATTGTTGGTCAATACTGGGCATAATATTGTAACTGGACCTTATCACAGAAATGAAGAAGCAGTTGTGGATGTGATCAGCTTCTTCAGAGGAAGCCGGGCCGAATCCCTGCGAATAGCTGAAAAATACAAAATAGACTATGTCTCACTGTGCGTTGTCGGAAAAGAAGAGAAGCTGAGAAGTGAGAAGAACACATTACGATCCGAAATTTACAAAGGTAATGCCCCGGATTGGTTAGAGTGGGTATCAGACAAGAATGCAAACATACGTGTCCTAAGGGTCAAAAAATTAATTGCACTTTTTTAGTGTCTAGCCTCAAATCTGTCTTTGCATTTGCAAGGTGACATGTTAACGACAATCGTCAATCCGTTATTTTCAATCGAGTAAGTGGATACTCCCAAATCCGTGTTACTCACATACAGGGTTGGCGTTTGCCAAGAAATTTATGTCAAGAATTGCTACATCCGGTACAGGCGAAATTGCACTTACGTTTGATGACGTTTTGCTGCAACCGGGCCATTCAGAAGTTATGCCAGGTCAGGTGGATATTTCTTCGAAAGTCACCGATGGAATCAACCTGAATATCCCAATTATATCTGCGGCAATGGACACCGTTACAGAGGCCAGACTTGCAATAGCAATGGCACAAGCAGGTGGCATGGGCGTGGTACACAGAAATCTGGATCCGGTACAACAAGCAGAAGAAGTTCGGCAGGTTAAGAAATTTGAATCCGGAATGGTGGTCAATCCCCTTACGATTGGTCCGGAAGCCACATTACAGGATGCAAAGGCGCTTATGCGTCAGAACAATATTTCCGGTGTTCCGGTTGTGGAGAACGGTGGAACGGGTGGACACGTCACTGGCAAGCTCGTTGGCATACTTACAAACCGTGATGTGCGTTTTGCTTCAAACCCAAATCAGAAAATCAGTGAGTTGATGACCCATGAAAACCTGATTACCGTGAAAGAAGGGGTAGAGCAGGAAGAAGCCAAGCGACTTTTACACCAGAACCGTATTGAAAAGCTTCTGGTAGTCGATGACCAGCATCAATGCGTGGGATTGATCACTGTCAAAGATATAGAAAAGTCAAAACTCAACCCACAAGCAACGAAAGATGATCAAGGCAGGCTGCGCGTTGCTGCGGCCAGTACTGTGGGGAATGATGGTATCGAGCGTGCTGAGCGGTTGATTGATGCGGGTGTTGATCTTCTCGTCATAGATACAGCCCATGGGCATAGTCAAAAAGTGCTTGATGCTGTTTCCTACGCTAAAAAGATGTCTAACTCAGTGAAAATTCTCGCAGGTAACGTGGCTACTGCTGACGGGACACAAGCGCTCATCGATGCGGGAGCGGATTCGGTCAAAGTGGGTATTGGTCCAGGCTCTATCTGTACTACACGCATTGTTGCCGGAGTTGGCGTACCTCAATTGTCCGCGATTTTCTCAGCTGTTGAGGTAGCACAAAAATCTGACATCCCAATCATCGCTGATGGTGGCATCAAGTTTTCCGGTGATATCGCAAAGGCTATCGCAGCTGGTGCATCGGCCGTTATGGTTGGTTCCCTGCTGGCCGGAACTGAAGAGAGCCCAGGAGAAGTTTACCTACATCAAGGCAGATCTTATAAAGCCTATCGTGGTATGGGTTCCGTTGGTGCCATGGCCCGAGGTTCCGCAGACCGCTATTTTCAGGCTGAAGTAACCGACAACCTAAAACTTGTGCCTGAAGGCGTTGAAGGACAGGTACCCTACAAAGGTCCGGTTGGAGCTGTCATCCATCAATTGGCTGGAGGCTTGCGCGCAGCAATGGGTTATGTGGGTGGCGAAAACATTCCTGACTATCAGAATAAGGCGAACTTTGTTCGTATTTCAGGTGCCGGTTTGCGGGAAAGTCATGCACATGATGTGTCAATCACGCGTGAAAGTCCAAACTATCACAAGAGCTAAATGCCTGATAGAGTTGGACAACATCTGATTTAATATAAGGATATTATTATGAATCCTGAACTTATTTTCTGGCCAGTGTGCCTGATGGCCCTTGCCACATTATTTCTTTATTACCTTATGAGCCGGGCACGCATCGCGAGTGTTAAATCTGGCGAGGTTGAACCTTCAGTATTCAAGAACAATGAAGGTGAGACCGGCATCAGTCTAACCTATGCAAATGCGGTGCGTAATCAGTATGAGTCACCTGTTCTTTTCTATGTAGTTTCGATTGCTGCCTACGTGACTGAAAATGTGGGCGTCACGATGCTGGTTCTGGCCTGGGCCTTTGTCATCTGTAAAATAATCCACATCAATTTCCACGTTAACGGAAACAACCTGCGACGTCGTAGACCGGCCTTCATTGTCTGTTATTTGATTTTGATCGTGATGTGGATCGTCTTCATGGCGAGTTTGGCTGGAATAATTTAACATGCGTCTTGGTGGCCGTGTTCAGGCTGCAACCGAAGTACTGAACGATATTGATAACCGAAAGAGACCCGTCTCCGATGCGTTAAAGGACTGGGGCTTATCGCACCGTTTTGCCGGATCGGGGGATCGCGCGGCAATTGGAAATCTGGTTTATGATGTTTTGAGGAAGAAGAAATCGCTTTCTTATCTTGGAGACAATGACTCCAATAATGCACGCGTGTTTGCTTTGCTTCTTCATATCTGGAAATTTGATCCTGACGAACTCAAATCCACTTTTGCCGAAGACAAGTTTGCACCTGATCTTCCAGACGATGCCGTCATACAGGAAATTCTGTCGCGCGATATTTCCCAGGCGCAGCTCGATATTCAGGCCGATATTGCAGAATGGTGCATGGCAAGTTTCGAAGCTAATTTTGATGAAGACTGGTTGGCGGAAGCCATAGGTTTTTCAAATCGACCGCCACTGGATATACGCGTCAATTCACTTAAATCCACACGCGATAAAATCCTGAAGCAATTGGCAAAGACTGGAGCAAAACCAACAAGAATCGCCCGAAACGGCATCAGAATATTTTCTGACAAACCTTTTGCCAGGCAGCCAAATGTACAGGCAGAAGAAGGGTTTCAAAAAGGGCGTTTTGAAATTCAGGATGAGGGTAGCCAGATTGTTGCCGATCTGATTTTTGCAAAGCCAGGTGAAAGTGTGCTCGATTTTTGTGCGGGTGCTGGTGGTAAAACACTGGCACTTTCTGCAGCCATGGAAAACAAGGGCCAGATCCATGCCTATGATGTGGACAAGAACAGGCTCGCTCCCATACACGAGCGCCTGAGACGTGCAGGCACCCGTAATGTACAAGTTCACGCACCGGATAGCGATTTGACTTTTCTTGAAGACAAAATGGACAAAGTGGTGGTTGATGCACCGTGTACAGGTACGGGCACATGGCGACGCAAACCGGATGCTAAGTGGCGGCTCACATCGAAAAACCTTGAAGAGCGTCTTCAACAACAGGAAGAGGTTCTCAGCACAGCCGCCTCCTATGTGAGACCTGGCGGACATCTGATATACATCACATGTTCAGTGCTGCCAGAAGAAAACGAAAATCAGGTCTATGGTTTTTGTGAGGATAATCCTGAATTTGAAATCGTTTCAGCAGGCGAAGTCTGGGAAGATTTGTTCGGTTATGACAAACCAAACCCATGGTCATCTGATATGAAGACCGTGACGCTGACACCCGCTTCAACAGGGACCGACGGGTTTTTCTTTTGCGTCATGGAACGCGCAAAGTAGATATGACCTCATTGCAACACTTTGGTTTGACATCTTTTCCCATATGCAGTTCAGAGTTGACTAAATCATCTCTTCACAGTATCTCACTGCCCTCAACATCGAACTAAACAGGAACAGGAGAACGCTCATGCACGCACTCCTTGACAATCTCTAACAACATCTTTGCTGCTTCTGCGGTTTGTTTTCCTGTATTTATTAGAAAGTTTGGTGTTTCCCCATGGAAATCCACGAATGGCGCGAAATACGTGCCTGTCTGCCCAATGGCAGAACCCTGTTTCATTATGAGCGCGACTGGTATGCGTTCATGCTACTGCGTAATTTGCTGAGTTCCGGCTGGACGGCTGCGGAAATTCGGCAAAGCAATTTCGCTCGCCTTCTTGAAAGGCCCGAAATTCGTAACATCCTGGCCCAAAAAGGTCAGCTCAATCTGGAGGAAGAAGACTTATTCGGATTTTATCTTAAACATCCTGTCGCCTGGCGGCTTACAATCGGTCGCTGGGGAAATACCAAGGATTTCCGTTGGAACCAGACAAGCCGGAAAGGTTGCAATCTTGTTTTGCAGATCAATTTTCCCACACAGCATAATGGTTTGTACAAGAAGCTGATATCTCCTTCGGGGACTGATTATTTCAATTACAGTAGTCATCCTGTCTCCAAACACGAATTTACAATGTCATGGGTTCGCCTGGACATCGATATGGTGCGTGGTGAAGTGTTGATTGAAGAAATACAATCAGACTGGATCAGACGCGCGAGTTACATCGGAAATAATAGTTGGGGATTCTATCGGCGCTTGCGTCGGATTGGCGAGATTAGTGCTGACATATCTTACGAGCAATTTTCACGGGATGTGTCTGCTTATGTCAAGGAGATCATGCCAATTTATACATCAAGCTGGCAGGAAGTCAGCATGGCTGCAGCCGTTCAATTCATCACAGAGGAACTGGGAATCTCAAACGTTTTCATCCACGACTTCGAAACCGGAAATCACTTGAAACGTCTTGCACAAGATTACAGAAAGCCACCGCGTTCGATCTACAGTGCTTTGCCGAAAAAATTCTGCTTTCAAAAATCTGAGACATCGCCTGACATTCTGGGTTCGCAGATCAAACGAATTACCAGAAACAAGAAGCCGCGACACAGGCTGGAAAAGCCAAAGTTCTGGCACTTGTCATTCGAAAAAGATGCTGGAAGGGTTGCGCTTGCGTGAATGTGTATTATGACACACATTAATAATGAGTTAGATGTCATAATTAACTGAACTTTGAGTGTATTACCCAAAGGGGCGATTGACTAACCATGACAGCGCTGTTGGCGGAATTTTGGCTCGAGTTTTCAAAACCTGAAAACCTTGTCGGGCATATAGCTTATACTCTGCTCATCCTCTCAATGATGATGCGGAATATGAATCTGTTGCGCCTTTTTGCAATCATGGCAGGTTCAATCTCGGTCGTTTATTACGTCACTCTGGGTGACATGGTCTCCATGTTCTGGGAAGGTATGTTTACTCTGGTGAACCTGGCCCAGTTTCTAATCCTCAAAATTGAAAACAGACGCGGGAAGTTCTCGGAAGAAGAAGCCATGTTCATCGCCACCTGTTTGCCAAATGTGGAGCGGGCGCACGCTCGCAAGCTCGTGAAACTTGGTGCCTGGACTGAGGTGCAAGATGACATCATGCTTATTCAGCAGGATACATGTCCGGCAAATCTGAAGTTCATCGTAGACGGATCTGCAGATGTTTATCGCGATGGCAGAGTAATTGGCAAAGTCGGACCGGGCGACTTTCTGGGAGAGATGAGTTATCTGACCAAGAAAGACGCCACTGCATCGGTGGTCACAACCGAAGCTGTCAGATATCTGGCGTTTGAACGAAACCGGTTGCGTGAACATCTGGAAAAAAATCACGAAGTCAGGCACGCACTTGAATCAAGCTTCAACCGAAACTTGGTCGACAAGCTTGTAAAATCCAATGCAAACTCCAACACTACTGATAGTGAACCATCAACCGCATAAGTTAGAATTCGTGTGAAAACAAAAAGAGTCGTTGCCACAACACGAGCGAACCATTAAATCCTCAACATGACATCGCACAACACACTTCTCATCATAGATTTCGGTTCACAAGTAACGCAGCTGATTGCTCGCCGGGTGCGGGAATCTGGCGTTTATTGCGAAATTGTCCCATTCAATTCAGCAGCTGAAGGTTTTGAACGACTGAACCCGAAAGCGGTAATATTTTCCGGTGGTCCGGCATCCGTGCCTGACGCAGACAGCCCCCGTGCTCCTCAGCAATTTATCGATTCAGGTTTGCCGATTATGGCGATTTGCTACGGACAGCAAACGCTCTGCCATCAACTTGGCGGAAAAGTGGAAGGTGGACATCACCGAGAGTTTGGGGCAGCCGACATCGAGATACATAAAACAAGCCCGTTATATGAAGGTGTTTGGCAAGTGGGTGAAAAGTATCCCGTGTGGATGTCTCATGGTGACCGTGTAACTCAATTGCCGGAAGGTTTTGAAGTGGTGGCCACTTCTCCCAACGCGCCATGTGCAATCGCAGTCGATGAGGCGCGGCAATACTACTCAACCATGTTCCACCCGGAAGTGGTGCACACGCCCGACGGCGCAAAGATTATTTCTAATTTTGTTCACAAAATCGCAGGCCTTGAAAGCGATTGGACCATGGCGGCATACCGCGATCAGGCTGTTGCTGCTATACGTGAACAAGTGGGTGACAAACGTGTAATTTGCGGCCTGTCAGGCGGAGTTGACTCTTCCGTAGCAGCGCTGCTGATCCACGAAGCCGTTGGTGACCAGCTGACTTGTATTCTGGTTGATCACGGTTTGATGCGTATGAACGAAGCTGAAGAAGTTGTTGGCATGTTCCGCGAACACTACAACATCCCGCTGGTTCATGTGGACGCGTCCGATCGGTTTATTGTAGCGCTGGAGGGTGAATCAGATCCTGAGGTTAAGCGCAAAACCATTGGCAAATTGTTCATCGACACGTTCGAGGAAGAAGCTTCGAAACTTGGCGGTGCTGATTTCCTGGCGCAGGGAACACTCTATCCCGATGTGATTGAAAGCGTATCGTTTACAGGAGGGCCGTCCGTCACCATCAAGAGCCATCACAATGTGGGTGGTTTGCCTGAGCGGATGAATATGGATCTGGTGGAACCACTACGCGAACTCTTCAAAGATGAAGTGCGAGCCCTTGGTAGAGAGCTGGGACTTCCTGACAAGTTTGTGGGCCGTCATCCATTCCCTGGCCCAGGACTTGCGATCCGCTGCCCGGGCGGCATCACACGAGACAAACTGGATATTCTCAGACAGGCCGATGCTATATATCTGGATGAAATCCGAAACGCCGGTCTCTACGATGAAATCTGGCAGGCATTTGCCGTGTTGTTGCCGGTACAAACCGTTGGCGTCATGGGCGATGGGCGTACATATGAATTTGTCTGTGCGCTTCGTGCCGTCACTTCCGTTGACGGCATGACTGCTGATTTTTACCCCTATGACATGAAGTTTCTGGGTAAAGCTGCAACGCGTATCATCAATGAGGTACGGGGTATCAACCGAGTGGTTTATGATGTTACATCAAAACCTCCGGGCACCATTGAATGGGAATAAGTCCTCAGGCTAAGCGGGTTAGAGTTTGGTTTCGCTTGACCTAACCTGTTTACAATTCTCATAATTTGCCATTTTATTAGCAGGTCCTTTAAACCTGATGACCGCTATGTTGGAAGCTTCTCATAACCACTGGCTGATCGCGGCCTCACTGGCTGTGGCGATGATGTCCGGCTTTACTGGTTTATCGTTGCTGAAGGGTGCTTCCCAAATTTCTGCTGAAAAGCGAAAATTCAATGTGGCCCTTGCCTCCATTGCAATGGGAGGCGGGATCTGGTCCATGCATTTTGTTGCCATGTTAGGCGTGCAACTGCCAACACCGTTCTTTTACGACATTCTACCCACGCTTGCCTCTGCGCTGATTGCAATTCTGGTGGTGGGAATGGCGCTCCTCATTTTGCATTTTGTGAGGCGCGATCGGAAAACGATGATATCGGCAGGTATCCTTGTGGGATTTGGCATCATCATTATGCATTATCTGGGCATGTCCGGCATGCAGGGTGCGATCCCGCAATATTCTGTTCCCGGTGTGCTAGCTGCAATTGCAGTTTCAGCGGGACTGGGGATCATCACATTCCTGGCGGCCTACGGGGAACGGAAACTCAGTAATATCTTGTTGGGAACGGTGTTTTTCGGGATTGCTGTTTTCACGGTTCATTTTGTGGCCATGGCTAGCACCACGTTCATTGCCGGCCCCACCGATGCTGTTGGGCACTTGCTGATCAGCAACGAGATTCTGGCAATTGGCGTTTCGATGACAACCTTCGTTATTTGCGGCGCTTTTTTGCTGACCGGGGTCACGTTTATCTCACCCACGGAACGAAAAGCCGGAGGCAATGAACCGACTGAAGCAATTAGCGAACCGCAAGCTACGCCGTCAGCATTGGATGGAGACTTGATTGATCCAGCCTCCAGTCCGCCGATAGCTGTTCGGGTCCCATACGAGAAAGACGGAAGATCATTGTTTGTGCAGTCAGACCGCATAGCAGCAATTCGCGCAGAAGGTCATTACACTGTCTTATACACGAATGACGAAAAACTTTTCTGCCCCTGGTCAATCTCTGAAATTTCCAGGCGACTAAGCGATACCAGCTTCATCAATTGTCACAGAAGTTATCTGATCAATCCGGCACTGGTGAGCGAATTTGAGCGTAAAAAAGATAATGGCGTTTGCTATTTCAGCGGCAACAAGGCTTTGGAAAAAGTTCCGGTCAGCCGCTCAAAATTGAAACTGGTTCGTGAAGCGCTCGGACTGGCCTGATATTCAAGTTTCGCATTTCGTGCCAACAATTCGCACTTCGTGCAGCTTAGGGCGTCTTCAGTTAATTGTTTGTTCCTGTAATTGCTATCAGCATGCACACTCTTTCGATTATCAGATTGGAGGAGATGATAATGATACCGGCAGCATTTGAATATCACCGGCCCGAGTCTATCGATCAAGCAATACAGCTTGTGAAAGACCTTGGTGACGAAGCCCGCGTTGTGGCTGGTGGGCACAGCCTTATCCCAATGATGAAACTTCGCATGACGGACATCGCCCATCTGGTCGACCTGCAGGCGATTGGTGATCTGAAGGGCATATCCGTCAGTGACGGCACAGTGTCCATCGGGGCTATGACCACTCAACATGAGTTGATCACAAGCAGTGAGTTGAACAATTCAGTTCCAATTCTCACAGAGGCAGCACTGCAAATAGCAGATCCTCAAGTTCGTTACATGGGCACGATTGGCGGGAACATTGCAAATGGTGATCCGGGCAATGATATGCCAGGATTGATGCAGTGCCTGGATGCGACCTATGTGCTGACCGGACCTGACGGCACAAGAGAAGTTGCAGCAAGAGATTTTTATGAAGCTGCATATTTTACAGCACGTGAGGACGACGAAATTCTGGTCTCCGTAAAATTCGCAGCACCGGGCGGTGGCTATGCATATGAAAAGCAAAAGCGAAAAATTGGCGATTACGCTACGGCGGCTGCGGCCGTCCTGATTGAAAAGGATGGAGCGAGCTGCAAATCAGCCTCAATTGCACTGACCAATCTGGCAGACACCCCAATCTACTGCAGCAACGCGGTGGATGCTCTGACAGGAAGTAATTTGGATGAAAGTGCAATCTCGGCAGCTGTGGCGGCAGCAGTTGATGCTTCTGACCCTGGTGAAGACAACCGGGGGCCTATTGCCTTTAAGAAACATGCGGCTGGCGTTGTCTTAAGACGCGCAATTGAACGAGCCATCGAGCGCGCTTGAATGAACGGGAGGAATGCATGAGCAAGATGCATATTAAGATGAAAGTAAATGGCGAGGAAGTGGAAACACTCGCCGAACCACGCGAATTGCTGATTCATGTGTTGCGCGAGCGGTTGAACATCACCGGTCCACATATTGGTTGTGAAACAAGCCATTGCGGTGCATGCACAATTGATATGGATGGAAAATCCGTGAAATCATGCACTGTGTTTGCAGCTCAAGCGAATGGATCGGATATCACAACCATCGAAGGGTTAGGAAACCCGGACAGCCTGCACATCCTGCAGGAGATGTTCAAAGAGCATCACGGTCTACAGTGCGGATTTTGCACACCCGGCATGATCACTCGCGCCTACAGGCTGCTGCAGGAAAATCCAAATCCAACCGAAGAGGAAGTACGCTTCGGGATGGCTGGTAACCTGTGTCGCTGCACTGGTTACCAGAACATTGTTAAATCCATTCTGGCTGCTGCAGCTGAAATGAATTCAAGTAAGGAGGCGGCACAATGAATGAGATGACACCACCAAAAGAAGAACGTTCCGCCGCCCTTAAAGGCCTAGGATCTTCGCGAAAACGGGTTGAAGATGCTCGCTTTACCCAAGGCAAGGGCAACTATGTGGACGATATCAAACTGCCTGGAATGTTATTTGGGGATTTTGTCCGCTCACCGTACCCTCATGCTCGGGTAAAATCGATCAATACAGAAGAAGCCATGAAAGTTCCTGGTGTGGTTGCTGTTCTCACAGCAGCTGATCTGGAACCGCTTGGATTGCACTGGATGCCCACACTGGCGGGTGACAAGCAAATGGTTCTGGCTGACGGAAAAGTATTGTTCCAGGGTCAGGAAGTGGCATTTGTTGTGGCTTCTGATCGCTATGCAGCAGCAGACGCTGTTGAACTTGTGGAAGTGGAATTTGAAGAGCTTCCAGTCCTCGTTGATCCTTTCAAAGCAGAAATCGACGGCGCACCCGTCTTGCGGGAGGATATCGCTGATACCCTGGAGGGTGCGCATGGCCCACGTCGCCACCCGAACCATATTTTCACATGGGAAAGCGGTGAAAAGGACGCGACCGAAACGGTCATTTCCGAAGCTGATGTGGTAGCGGAGGAGATGGTCTACTATCACAGAACGCATCCTTGCCCGCTTGAAACATGCGGCTCTGTGGCCAGCATGGACAAGGTCAATGGCAAGTTGACGCTATACGGAACCTTCCAGGCGCCGCATGCGGTACGAACCGTCGCGTCTCTGATTTCTGGTATAGCGGAACACAATATTCGCGTGATCTCGCCGGATATTGGCGGTGGCTTTGGCAACAAGGTGGGTGTTTACCCCGGATATGTTTGTTCGATCGTTGCATCGATCGTAACAGGAAAGCCGGTCAAATGGGTTGAGGATCGTATTGAAAACCTCACCTCCACCGCCTTCGCCAGAGACTACTGGATGCAGGGTAAGATTGCTGCCACGAAAGAAGGCAAGATCACCGGCTTGTGGTGTCACACCACTGCGGATCATGGAGCGTTTGACGCTTGCGCTGATCCAACCAAGTTTCCAGCCGGATTTATGAATATCTGCACGGGCTCCTATGACATACCAACTGCTTATCTGTGCGTGGATGGCATCTACACCAATAAAGCACCTGGCGGGGTTGCTTACCGGTGCTCCTTCCGCGTGACGGAGGCAGCGTATTTCATAGAACGCATGATAGAGGTGCTGGCAATGAAACTTGATATGGATGCTGCGGAATTGCGCCGCATCAACTTTATCAAGAAAGACCAGTTCCCCTATCAGTCTGCTCTTGGTTGGGAGTATGACTCCGGGGATTATCACACCGCATGGGACAAAGCGCTTGATGCTGTGAACTATAAAGCTCTGAGGGAAGAGCAGGCCCAACAGCTTGCAGATTTCAAGGCCGGGAAGACAAGGAAACTAATGGGTATTGGCCTCACACACTTCACGGAGATTGTGGGTGCTGGTCCGGTCAAGAACTGTGATATTCTCGGACTAGGCATGTTTGATAGCTGCGAAATCAGAATTCATCCTACGGGTTCTGCCATCGCAAGATTGGGAACGATCTCGCAAGGTCAGGGCCATGCGACAACGTTTGCCCAAATATTGGCAACGGAAATTGGCATTCCGGCTGATGATATAACTTTGGAAGAGGGCGACACGGATACTGCGCCTTATGGGCTTGGCACTTACGGTTCTCGCTCAACTCCGGTGGCCGGTGCTGCAACAGCAATGGCCGGGCGGAAAATCAGGGCAAAGGCCCAGATGATTGCAGCTTATCTTCTTGAGGTACACGATGATGACGTGGAATGGGATATCGACAGATTTGTGGTGAAAGGTGCGCCAGAGCGGTTCAAGACCATGAAGGAAATCGCCTTTGCATCCTACAATCAGGCGATCCCTGGCGTTGAACCCGGACTTGAAGCGGTCAGCTATTATGACCCGCCGAACATGACCTATCCATTCGGTGCCTATGTCTGTGTCCTGGATATTGATGTGGATACCGGTGTTGCCGATATTCGCTCATTCTATGCGCTGGATGATTGCGGTACGCGGATCAATCCGATGATCATTGAAGGTCAGGTTCATGGTGGATTGACTGAGGCTCTTGCAATCGCGATGGGTCAGGAAATCGCTTATGATGACCAGGGCAATGTGAAGACCGGGTCCCTGATGGATTTCTTCATCCCAACCATGTGGGAAACACCGAATTACACCACTGATCACACAACAACACCAAGTCCGCACCACCCAATTGGAGCCAAAGGTGTCGGTGAAAGTCCGAACGTGGGCGGTGTGCCGTGTTTCTCTAATGCGGTTCATGATGCCTTCCGGCCATTCGGGTTAACACAAACCCATATGCCGCACGATCACTGGAGAATCTGGAAAACAGCGAATGGCCTAGGTCTACATGACTGAGGCTGGGGCGTGAGGTGGCAATTAAATTGCCACCTCAATTTTTCCGGCAATGGTATAAAGTAAGGCAATGACCTGGAATTCACTTAAGAAAGAACTTTCAGAAGCCGGATATGTGGCCTCGGACGAGCTTGCGATGGCGCTGCATTTGTCGTTGGCGCTTGAAAGACCCCTATTGCTTGAGGGAATGGCAGGGGTCGGGAAAACGCAAATCTCGAAAACCCTGGCCGACATAAAGAACACCAACCTCATACGGTTGCAATGTTACGAAGGTCTTGCTTCCGCTTCTGCGAGTTATGAGTGGAATTACCAAAGGCAACTCCTCTCCATCAGAGCTTCAGAACAGGCAGAAAGCAGCAACGATATCGAGGATCGCATTTTCTCCGAAAAGTATCTTTTGCGCCGTCCGTTGCTGGAAGCAATACAGCAGGAAACACCTCCAGTTTTGCTCATCGATGAAATCGACAGGGCGGACGAGGAATTTGAAGCCTTTCTGTTAGAAATTCTTTCCGAGTTTCAGATTTCCATTCCGGAGCTCGGCACTGTTGTGGCCACAACAAAGCCTCATGTGGTGCTGACCTCAAATGGTACGCGGGATCTCTCTGACGCATTGCGGCGGCGATGCATCTACACCTATGTGGATTATCCGGACCGAAAAACGGAACTGGCGATCCTTGAGAGTAAACAACCTGATCTTAATCCGAGATTGGCTGAACAAATCATCGGATTTGTCCAAGCTCTGAGGAAAGAAGACCTTGAGAAAAAGCCGGGAATTGCAGAAACCCTTGACTGGGCAGCAGCTCTTTCCGGCATGGGTGTAAATGATTTAACCGATGATCCGGCCATGCTGCAGGCGAGCCTTGTGTGTCTACTGAAAACACAGGCAGATCAGTCTTCTGTTCCGATTGAAGTTACTCAGCGTCTGGCCGGGAAGGCTGCCTGATGCGCGTTACCCGTTTTCCGGCCCGTTCAGAAAATATTTCCGACAGAATGTCGGGTTTCATGAGCCACTTGAGATTGAACGGACTGAATGTGGGCGTGGCAGAAACCGAAGCAGCACTGGAGGCAATGACCACAATCAATGCGCTAGATGCGAACGAAACCTGTCTTGCCTTGAAAATGATCTGCGCAACGGATGCTGACCGTTACAGCCAGTTTGACGAGCTGTTCCGCAGCTTTTGGTTCAATGACGGGCGCGAACAACAAAAGCACAAGTTAAGTGAAAGTCCCCGACAGAAAAACCGATGGACCAATCGATCTCTTTTTGATGCGGGTCATGAATCCAGCGGTTCCGGCGCACAAGATGTCCCGGACAATGATGAGGATGGAGAAGCCACACAATCGACTGACGGAAAGCTGATTTCATCAAGAATCAAGAACGTCAACAAAGCGGACTTGCGTGAATTCATGAAGCCGGAAGACCTGGCACATGCGGAAAAGGTTGCGCAACAGATTGCGCGTTCGATCCGAGACAGGCGTTCACGGAGACGAAAGGCTTCTTATCGAGGTTCTTCTCTCGATCTTCGGAAAATGGCGCGCAAGAGCATTTCATATGGAGGTGAACCCCTGAAGCTCCTGAAACGCAAGCGTCCGGAACGCCCGGTTCATCTGGTTGCTCTGCTGGATGTTTCAGGTTCCATGGTTGCGTATTCACGTGTGTTTCTCGCTTTTCTAAAAGGCCTGGTGTCTGCCGATCAGAAGACAGATGCATATCTTTTCCATACCCAATTGGTCAGAATTTCCGACGCG